>DATMML010000051.1 GCA_035570235.1 Vicinamibacteria bacterium
TCGGAAAAAGCGCGGTGGCGGGGATGGATGCCGCCACTTGGGCTAGGGGTTGGGCAAGCCGGGCGAGGCGGGGGGAGAGGCCGATGCGCACGCCCACGGGGACGGTCCAGGCCAGGCCCAGCACGAGCGCGATCAGAACCCTCACGAAGGTCGCCCCCGTGCCGGCCGCGATCTCCAGCAGGTCGGCGCGGGACAACTGGGCCAAGAGGAGGACGGCCCGGAATATGGCGTAGGCGACCAGGGCCAGGAACACGGCCCCCACGACCCGGTTGAGGACGCGGCGTCCCCGCGGTTGGATGGGGACGGAGGCGGGAAGGACGGTGGATGCGGGGAGCCAGGCGAGCAGGCGGGCGTCTATGGGGCCCGTGACCCGCCGCTTGAACCAGGCCACCGCGGAGGAGCGGCGCAGAAGCTCCAGGACCGGCGCATGGGGCTGGGTCACGGCCTGAACCTGCTCGATCTTGAAACGGTCGGCCCAGGTGATGAGGGGGCGCCAGATCAAGAGGTCTAGGAGGACGATGACGGCGACGAGCACGAGAAGGCCCCACAGGATGTGGCGCATGTCCCCGGCGCTGGCCGCGGTCTGCAGGTACGAGCCCAGGCCGGGCAACCGGAAGTCGCGGCTGCCCAGGACAAACATCTCGCAAGCCATCAGGAAGAACCAGCCTCCGGCCACGGACATCATCGAGTTCCAGACAAGGCCGATGGCGGCGTGGGGGAGCACCAGCCGGCTGAACCGCTGCCAGCGTCCGAAGTGGCAGACGTAGGCTGCCTCCTCCAGGTCCCGGGGGATGGACTTGACGGAGGAATAGAACCCGAAGGCGAGGTTCCAGACCTGGCCCGTGAAGATGAGCACGATGGAGCCGAGCTCCACCCCGATCTCCCGGTGCGGGAAGAGCGCGACCATCGCCAGGACCACCCCGGGTAGGAAGCTCAGCACCGGGATGGACTGCAGCACGTCGAGGGCCGGGATCATGAACCGCTCGAGGCGGGGTCGGGTGGCGGCCAAGTAGCCGTAGACGAGGGCGAAGCCCAGGCTCAGCACATAGGCGAGGGCCATTCGCAGGAGGGAATAGCCGGCGTAGAGGGGGAGCCTCCGGGGGTCAAGGGAGATCTCGGGCCCGGGCACAAAGGGGGCGAGCCAGCGCTGGGCGAGGGCGATGACTCCGTAGAAAAGAGCGAGGCCGCAGGCAAAGACCAGGGGGTCGGCGAACCAAGCCCGCGAATCCGCCGGTCCGCGGGTCCCCCAGGGGATTAGGCGACGCACCGGCCCCTGCTCAAGCCTCGGTCAGAAAAAGCCGTCCCCGGTCCGCGTCGTAGTCCAGGAACCCGGCGTAGCGGCCCCAGTGGATGGCGGTGTCGAGCTGGCGCCGGGCCTCCTCCTCCGAGAAGTGCTCATCGAGGAGGTCGTGGAAGAACTCCTCGGGGAGAGTGCGGTCCGCCTTGGCCCGGAGCGCGCGATCGATCTGCCGCAGCAGGGGGACGCGCTGGAGAGCGGCCTCCCGGAACAGGGCCTTTCGGGTGTCCTTCTCCGCCTCCGCAAAAGCCCGTCCCTCGGGGGTGATCTCGACGTCGCCCTCGCTCACCCGCACGAAGCCGAGCAGGGCCGCCGCATCCAGGATGGGCAGGAGGTCGTCTGCCTCCATCACCAGGTCTTCGGCAATGCGGTAGACGTCGTCCCGCCCGCCGCGGTCGGAGAGGATCTCGAGCAGTCCCGAGACCCCGCCCGGCCGAGCGTGGGGGATCATCGGGTAGCGCTCGCGGGCGGGGCCGGCGGCGGGAGTGGGTTGCGCGCGGACCGTCTCCGGTTGGGTCAGGATCCGATAGGTATGGTCCACGAGCTCCAGGAACCGAGGGGCCTTGCGGTCACGGGGCCGGGGTAGGTCCACCACGATGCTAGCCCGGATGCGCCCGGGGTTGCTTCCGAAGAGGACCACCCTATCCGCGAGCAGCACCGTCTCCTCGATGTTGTGGGTCACCATGAAAATGGCACGGGTGGGGATCTTCTTGTCGAGCCAGAGATCCATCAGCTCGTCGCGCAGGGTCTCCGCGGTCAGCACGTCGAGGTTGGAAAAGGGCTCGTCCATGAAGAGCACCTCGGGCTGCACGACCAGGGCCCGCGCAAAACCAACCCGCTGCTTCATGCCTCCCGACAGTTCCTTCGGGTAGGCGCCCTCGAAACCGTCCAGCCCGACCGTGTTCAGGATGCGCAGGGCGCGCTTGTGCCTCTCGATTGGGCGCAGGCCGAGGGCCATCAGCGGCGCCTCCACGTTCTCGATCACGGTCAACCAGGGGAAGAGCGCGAAGCTTTGGAAGACCACGGCCACGTTGGGAACTTGGGTGCGCAGGGCGGCGCCGTGCCAGAGGACCTCGCCCGCGGAGGGAGCGGCGAGGCCGGCCAGGATGCGCAAGAGCGTGGACTTGCCGGAGCCGGAGGGCCCGAGGACGGCCACGATCTTGTCCGCCTCCACCGCGAGGTCGGTGGGCGCGATGACCTGGATGCGGTGCCCGTCGGGGCCGGCGAAGAACTTCTCGACCGCGCGAGCCTCGATAATGGGTCCGTTCGGAGCCTGCATGGGATGGCGCTCTCAGGAGGCGGGCTGGGCGGCCGGAGCTTCCATGGCCGCCTGGAGGCGCTCGCGCAGCCAGGCTGGGATGGCCGTCGGCTTGAAGGTCTTCATGTCCACGATCACGGCGGTGTTGCGGGCGCGGAAGACCGGCTTCCCCTGAACCGAGCCTTCATACCGGATCTGCACGGAAGAGGTCCCCACTCGCTCCACCACCACGCCCACGTCCACGCGGTCTCCGTAGTGGACGGGGGCGAAGAACTCCATCTCCACCTTGACCGTGGGCAGGCCCAGGCCCCCTTTGAAGACCTCGGGATAGGGGCGGCCCACGTGGCCGGTGAAGAAGTCCTCGAAGGATTCATGGAGAAAGTTCACGAGGTTGGGGTAGTAGGCGATCCCCGCGCCATCAAGGTCTCCGAAACGGACGAGGATCGAGGTTGTGAACAAGGTCAGGCGCTAGGCCTTGCTTCCCAGGTGCTCCATTACGGAGAGGGCGAGGATCTCCGAGAGGGCCTCGAATAGGTTCTCCCCTTCCTCCGCCGAGGCCGCGGTGGGGTCGCCGAAGTACGCATCCTCGCCCCCCGCCTCCGCGAAGGTCTTGGCGCCTTTCTTGAGCGCGGGCATGAGCCCGTCCATAGGCGGAAGGCTGATGCGGGTCTTCTCCCGGACCATGTCGGGGGCAGCCGCCATCATGAGCGAGGTCTCAAAGGCCCCCGCGTGGTCCCCGGCCAGGAAGGCTTCGCCTAGCTGCTCCGCCCAGCGCTTCTTGGTGAGGTCCGTGAAGCAGACACTGGCTCCCACCTTCCGCGCCTCCTCTACACCTTTCCTGACGGACTCCAGGTGCCCCGGCTCAAGGTGGATGTTGCAGAGAGCGACCGCTCGGAATCGCTTGGCCGTGCCCACGCAGAGGTCCCTCAGCAGGGCCGCCGCGGTGTCTGGAGACACGGTGATGGTCCCAGGGAATTCGGCCCCGTAGTCGGCTACCGTAAAAGCGACCGGGGGCAGGATGAGGGAGGGGATGCCGCGCTCCTTCAGCTTGGCTGCCCCCCGGCGTGCCATCTCGGTGGCGATCACGGTGTCGGTGGAGACGGGGAGGTGGGGGCCATGGGCCTCGGTGGCGCCCACGGGTAGGAGGGCGACCGGGCGGTCCTTCATCGCCTGCTCCACCTCGGTCCAGGTCATCTCGGAGATCACGATGTTCTCAGGCATGGTCCTCGAAGGATGGGTCTTCCTTCGCTCCTTTCCAGGCTTTTCAGGGGTTCTAAGGCGGTGATTCCAATTAGCGCCCCTTTATACTCGATCGCAGCGGCCTCCGCCAGCCGCCGCCCTCAACGTTCCGGGTCCAGGCGGCGGTATGAACTGCCATGGTAGAGCAGGGGACGGCCGGGCGACACTGCCAGCCGGAGGACCTCCCCCAAGTAGATGGTGTGATCGCCGCCCACATGGGCCGAGGCCACGCGGCACTCGATGTGGACGAGGGCGCCCGGGAGGAGGGGCACGCCGCTCTCTCCCGCGAGCAGGGAGAGCCCGCTGAATTTCTCGTCCCCGCCCCCCGCGAAGCGGCGCGACATCGGCTCCTGGTCCTCGGCCAGAACGCTGACCCCGAACAGGCCGGAGGTGAGCAGTCCCGGGTTCACCTCGGAGCGCCGGTCCACGCATACGAGGACGAGCGGGGGCTCGAGGCTCACCGAACAGAAGGCGCTCACCGTGAGCCCCTGGGGCCGGCCGGCGGCGTCGCGGGTGGTCACCACCGTGACGCCGCTCGCGAACTGGCCGAGGGCCCTTCGGAACGACTGGGAGTCGAGAGGCATGGGGCAGTCTGGGGTCGAACCACGACCTTGTGGATTTTAGACCAGTTCGATCGGGAGGATCCCCGTCAAGAGCCGCTCGAGAAGCGGCGATAGAGCGCCACCTGGGAGGCCAGGAGGGAGAGGCGGAGGCCAATCCGGAACAGCACGAAGACCTGGCCCAGGGCCAAGGTGACGAGCTGTGTCCGGTAGCCCACCGTCTCCCACCGGCTGTCCACCGCATTCCAAACCAAGATCAGAAGCCCGCCCAGGACGCCCACCGTCACGTACTGGCCGGCCGCGCGCCCCAAGTTGCGCAGGCAAAAGGAGATGGAGGACAGGAAGGCCAGAAGGGCGCTCGAACGCTCCTCCACCACCATCGCCACCTTCGCGTACGAGGAGACCATATGCACGAAGAGCAGGGCCAGCAGCAGCAAACCGTACCGTCCCAGCGACCAGGCGAGGGCGGCCCGTTCCGACACCGTCTCCCGCGCTTGACCGTCGACCCAGCGTGCGAGGGGCCCGTTCAGGCCGAAGACGAGGCCGGCAGCAAGGAGGGCGAGAAGAGCAAGCCGGAGGAAGCGGCCAAAATAGAAACCGGAGCCGTGAAGAAGGCCGCGGATCGTCCAGCCTCCTTGGGGAGCGCGGAAAACGCCGAGCAGACCGCCCGTCAGGAAGGTTTGAAGGAGGAGGTAGACGACGCCCAAGCCGAGGATGACGGGATCGACGGCGCGGGGGTTGGCCGGGTCCGGCTCATCGCCGTTCTCCTCCCGTCGGGCCGAGAAGAGGCGGGCGGGCAGGTCTCCCTGGAGAAGAAGCTCCAGGTTCCGAAAAGCGAACCCCGCTCCAAAAATCTCGGGCCCGAAGCTCCCCGTCCAGCCCTTCTGCTCGTCCCACCAGTGGCTCCACCAGGCGTAGTCGAATCCGTACATCATGTTCGCGCCGGCGTCGGTTTGGTGGAGATCCCGCTCCAAGACCCCGGCCAAGGGGACGGCCAGCACAGCCGCGAGGCCGAGGTTGATGACGAGGAGCAAGACGGCGAGGCCACTGTTCCGCCGCACGGCCCGGAAACCCTCCCGCAGGGCGTCGATCATGGCGCTCACCCGAGGATGGAGTGCAGCTCCAGCAGGTTCTGGAGCCAGAACATCCAGCGTGCCGACCACTTGAGGGCCGCGCGGCGGGCGGTGCCCTCCTCCTCCACCCACGTGTTATTGGCGGGGTTAACGTCGATGACGAGCTTGCCCTGGGGATCGACGACCGCCCGCACCACCTTGGCCGGCCCGTGGTAGGAGAAGCGCTTCCATCGATATTGGCCGTCCCAGGTCTCGTTCACCCTCCGCCCGTCCGCGAACTCCACGAGCACCTCCACCGGCAGCTTGACCCCGCCCAGGCGACGGACCGTGACCTCGGAGTCGTAGGGGCCCTGGCCCTTCTTCTTCCCGCCCCCGGGGACGAGGACGGGAACACCCTCCGGACCATCCTTGAATCCCTCGAGGACTCGCTGCGGCTTGTTCTCCACGGAAATGGCGTAGTCGCAAAGGTCACTCGAGAACCAGGTTTGGTCGAAGAACCAGCGGTAGTCCTGGCCGGTGACTTCGTTGACGGTGGATATGAAGTCCTCGGTCGTGGGGTGCCCGAAAGTGAATCTCCGGGCGTACGTGCGAAGGACGCGGGTCATGGTCTCGTCGCCGAGGAGGGCCTCCAGGGTCTGCAGGGTGAGCGCAGGCTTGCCGTAGGAGTTGACGCGGTAGGAGTCCGCGCTTCGGTACTCCCAAGCCCGCCGGACCATCAGGTCGCTCCGCCCCGTCCGACGCAGGCCGGAGAGATCCTCCTGCCCCCGCCCGATCCAAACCCCCGGGGCCACCACCGGCCAGCCGCTGCGGGCGCCGCGTCCGGCCTGGGGACCGAAGTAGCGATGCCCCCACCCCCGAGGGCCGAGGGCGAAGAACGCGCCCTCGGTGGTGTGATATGTGTTGAAGCCCTCGTCGAGCCAGGCCTCTTCGAATTCGTTGTTGCCCACCAGGGCGTACCAGAACTGGTGACCTGCCTCGTGGATCGTCACCCCCTCCGGGCTCTGGAGGGCGGGGGGGGCCCAGACGTAAGCGCCCCCCGTGAAGAGGGTGGGGTACTCCATTCCCCCCGAGGCGGATCCCCAGGCCGGGTCCACCACCGTGAGCTGCGGGTAAGGGTAGGGGACGGACCAGGCCCCGTGGCTGCGCAAGGCGATCTTCGTGGCCTCGAGGTAGCGCTCGGCCAGGTGGGCGTGCTCGGGCTGGACGAGAAGCCGGATGTCCACCGGGGGGTAACCGGGGTCCGCGAACCGGCTCGTGCGCTCCAGAAAACGCTGGCTGGCGGTCCACGCGAAGTCGTGCACGTCCTCCTGCACGTAGCGCAGGGTCTCGGTCCCATCCGGGTTCTCCGTGCGGTCCTTACGCAGGCCGGTGGCGCCGACCACGTAGCCCCGGGGCAAGGTCAAACGGACGTCGTAGACACCGTAGTCGGCGAAGAACTCGGTGGTGGCGTGAAACTGGTGACAGTTCCAGCCTCCTTTCCAGTAGACGCCGATCTTGGGAAACCACTGGACGATGAAGTGATAGTCGTGGACCCAGCCCGCGCGGCCCACGTTGCCGTAGGGGATACGCGCTGTCCACTCGACCTCGAAGCGGGCGGTGGCCCCGGGCGCGAGGGGGGTCTTCGCGGAGACCTCCATCACCGTCCGGTCCTCGGGGTTCCCGTCGTCGGGCTGGATGTAGTGGAGACTCGCTGTGAGGTCCTCGGCGTGCTCGCCAAGGAGGCGGATGGAGCGGACCTGGATGTAGCCGAAGCGGCGGTCGCCCTCCGATTCCGGACCCGGGCGGGCCGCCCGGCGTCCTTGGCCGCGGGCGGAGGTGGAGAGGTTGTTGCGGAAGGCGTTCCAGTAGAGGTGGAACGGGAAGGTGGCGAGAGTGGAGTCGCTGGTGTTCCGCCACTCGAGCACCAGATGACCCTCGATCGTGTGCGCCCTAGGCAGGAGGCGGGCCTCGATCGTGTAGTTGGCATTCCGTGCGGAGTGCACGGGCAGGGGCGGCAGGGGATACGACGCCTCCAGCGGAGGCAGCTTGAATAAGGGGCCTTGGTCACCCCGGGTGGGCTCCCAAGAGAATGGCAGAAGGCTCAGGCCGCCAAGGGTCAGGACGATGGCTCGAAGCCGCATCAGATCCCCTCCGCGTGGGGTCGGGACCGCGTGGAAACGACAGGTTCCGGATTCTACATCGGGCGGGGGGGGCGTCTACCGCTGCCCGATCCGTGGCCCCCGCCAGGAGGGGTCGTCGGGCTCGGCTAGCTCGGGGTGGCCGTCCTGGTTTCATCCCCGGCGGGGGGTGCGGGAGGCGCAGGGACCGGCTGATCCCCCGGCCGGAAGCCGGGGAAGGGGCCGCGGATGCTTTCCTTGGGACCGGGAATCCGCCAGCGGGGCAAGTACTTACTCCAGGGATGCCCGACCGTTTTCTCCCGGAAATACCGTTCGTGTTCCCATTCCACTTCGGCCATGGTCAGCAGGCAGTCGATGAGTTCGGGATGACCGCAGTCGCGAGCGTAGAGGGCGGCGTCTTCGTACTCCTTTACGTTGCTGCTCTCCAGCCGCCCGGCTCCGTACATGGGCAGGAGCCAGCCCACGAGGTGACACGCGGTGCCCAGGGTCCGCCCGATGATGAAAAAGACCAGCTCGCGGACCGCGCGCGGGCCTGCCTCGAGACCACGGAGCATGTCCCCTACCAGCTGCCGGTGGTGCCACTCTTCCTCCTCGATCTCCCGGATGCGCGTCCGCTCCGCGACGTCCCGGAGCGAATGCCAGTGCCCACGGTAGGCGTATCCGGCGGCCAGCTCGCCGGAGTAGGCGAGCTGGAGCTGGGCGACCAGGCGCTCTCGGGCCGTCCCCGCCGCCATCAAAAACCCACGGCTATGCCCGCCGTGACCTGGAAGAACTTGGGAGCAAAGACCACCGGGGGCAGGCGGCGCTCAACTTCGTGCAGCAGAGCCTCCTCGAACCCAGAGAGGGGGCGCGGGTCGGCCCGGCCCCAGTTGAGGCGTTCCTCGCCGAATTGGAAATAGCGGCCCTCCGCAAGGAGGGCGACGTGGGGCGCCAGCTTGACTTGCCCGCCCCCTCCCACATTCCAGCCCCAGTGACCCTCGTCCACATTCTGGGCCCGAAAAGCGAGGGTCGCGACGTCGATTTGAAAACTCCGGCCCAGGCCGGTGACACCCAGCCCCACGGTCTGCGTGACCCCGAAGCCGAAGGCCGGGAGGTAGCTGGCTCCCCCGGACAGGGTGAGTCGAACCGAGCCGGGCGTCCGGATCTTCACGTTCAGCGAGAGGGGGCGGAGCCGGTCCAAGTTCACGGTCCCTGTGCCCAGGTCCAGATCGCTGGAAAGAGGGGGGAGGGGGGCGGGAAGGGCCACGCTCACCTGGTAACGCGCGCCCGTCGTGCGCACGTCCGCGCCCGCGGTGTCGATTCGAGCTTCCAACCCTACCGGGCCTAGGAAGTACCAGGCGAGTCCGCCGCCGAAAGCGAGCCCGCCTTTGGCCTCGAGCGAGAAGACGCCCTGCTGCTGAATGGTGACGCCACGAAAGGGAGGGACCAGAGTGCCCGGGTCATAGCGGAAGGTCTGATCGTAGAAGGGCACGGCCGGCCCGACATAACCGGCGAGTTCGATGTCCCCGGCGAAGGCCGCAACGGGCAACAGACAGGCCACCAGGCTCAGGCCGAGTCTCATGCCCCCCCAAGTCTACACGGAGGCGGAGCAGGCGTGCACGGGAGGGCGGTCGGCCCCCTCCCTTTGGTGCCTCGTCAGTCGATGGTTCGGAGTCGGCCTCTTCGACGCGCCGTTCACGCTTCCCGCGGCGTCCGCCAAACGTCGGCGGGGGTCTCGACCTTCACGTGCTTTATTTTCGGCCCTCCTGGCCGTAGCGCCCGTCATGTGGGCGAGTCAGGATGTCACGGTACCACGAACCGACGCCGAGTCCGGTCCAATAGGTCATGGGCAGCCTCTGCTCGGGTCGCAACCGGCTGCCGGGCGTCGCTTTCAGTCAAGCGCTCCGATCAACTCCAGCGCCATCTCGGCAGGCCCTGACCGGCGAGTTGCGGAGGCTCTCGGAGGTCGCGATCGACCCCTTCCCGGAAGATACCGCTCCCTCTTCGTGTTCCGCGAGGTGGAGGGCCTGAGCATGGCCGAGACCGCGGACTGCTTAAAGGTCAGCCCGGAAACCGTGAAGACGCGGCTTCTTCGGGCCCGCGGACTCCTCCGAGAAGAGCTCCTCGCGCGCGCGGGATCGTTACCGCGGATGCCTGCTCCTTCCACCTCTCGCGCTGCGACCGAGTGGTGACGGGGGGATTCGCCCGCCTGCGGCGGCCCGCCATTCACCGACGTCAGGCAGGAGAGCGGCTCCGGAAGGTTCCCCTCGGGTCGAAGGCCCGGTCCGGCTGCCAGACGGCGGGGGTCAGTCGCTTCCGGTGGTCGTCTTCGGGCTTCGGCCAAAGCGTGCAGGTCACCACCCGGTGGTGCTGATCCTCTTGCTCGCAGAACGGGCAGAACACGCACGCCCGCGAGTTGAGGTCGGCGCCGGCCAGCCACTTCCGAGGCAAGTCGGGGTCGGCTAGCAGGGCCCGCGCCATGCCCACGATGTCCGCCTTTTCTTCGCGCAGGATGGACTCCGCCTGCTCGAAGGTGTGGATCTTGCCGGCGGTGACTACGGGGATCGAAAAGCCCGCCCCCCGCAGTGCCCCCCGGATTCCCGCGGCCAGGTAGGCGTTGACTCCGACCGGGTCCTTCTTGTCCCGGGGGATGCACTTGTGCCCGCTGTGGCCGGTGTAGGGGTAGACGGCCTCCCCGATCGGGGGCTGCCGGGCGTCGTCGAACTTCCCGCCCCGGGAGATGGAGAGGAAATCGAGGCCGGCCCGGGCCAGCTCGACCCCAATCCGCTCTGCCTCCTCGAGGTCGTTGCCCGCAATCTTGCCGTCATCGCCCAGGATGTCCTCGGAGCCGAGGTACCGGCAGCCCAGGAGGAAGTCCTCGCCCACCGCCCCCCTCACCTCCTCGATCACCTCGCGGGCCAGCCGCATCCGGTTCTCGAAGCTGCCCCCATAGCGGTCGGTGCGGGGGTTGGTCACGGACAGGAAGGAGGCGATGGTATAGGCGTGCGCGAAATGGAGCTCTACGCCGTCGAAGCCGCAGGCCCGGGCGCGCCGGGCCGCCGCCGCGAACCATCCCGGGATCCGCTGAATCTCCGCGAGGTCAAGGTCCGCCACCGTCTGCCGGTAGCCAAAGAGGAAGTCACGGCGCTGACGCGGGTGGGGCAGATAGGTCTCGAGGTTGGCCTCGAACTCCTGGTCGCTTACATCCAGTACCGACGGGAGGAGCCGCCCCCGCGTCACCATGCCTTCCATGAAGACGCGGGTGGTCTTGCGGGCGGCGACCTTCAGGAAGTCGATGATCTGGGGAATGATCAAGGAGCGGCAGGCCAAGCGCATCTCCGCGACCAGGGCCTTGAGCCCGGGTACGAAGCGGTCGTGGCTGAGGCGGAGGAGGGGACCGCTGGCCACGTCCCGGATGCCAATGGCCTCGAGCACGATCATGCCCGGGGCCCCAAGGGCATAGCGAAGATAAATCTCGCGCACCGCGTCCGTCACCACCCCATCCTCGGTGGCCCGCCAGGTGACCATGGCGGGAAGCCAGATCCGGTTGGGCAGGACCCGGCCCCCTTTTCCGATGGGCAGAGGCCTGAAGAGGCGGGCGCGGGCGCGCTCGGGGTCGACCGCGTTCAGCGGGAGATCGGGCGTGAGCGCGTCAGTCTGCGTCCTCGTCGTCCTCCTCCTCTCCCATCTCGCTCTCGAGGCCGCTGTCCATGAGGCGACGCCGAAGGGCGTCGAAGCCGCGGCGGTCGGGAGGAGCACCCTCCCGGTAGGACTCCAGGAGTTCCTCCAGACGGGACACCCGGCGCGTGAGCTGCCCGATGGTGTCGAGATCGATGCGGGCCTCTCCGGCCTGGGCCCGCTTGAAGGCCCCGGCATCCCCGAATGCCCCCAGGAGCTCGAGCAGGCGGGTGCTCAGGCTGTCCGCGGCCTCGGCCAGCTCGCCTTGGAGGAGGGAGTCCTGGACGAGGCCGAGGGCATCCTCGATGTCCTCGTCCCGCCAGTCCACTCTCAAGCCTGCCCAGGTCTCCGGGGAGAGGACTAGGCCCTCGGGGCCCTCGTCCGCCGCTGCCGCCACCTCCCCGCACAAGTCAACGATTCGTCCCATGGTCGGCCCCCTGCCGCCGCGCTAGCGGCTCTCCTTCAGGATGGATTCCGCGATCACGAGCTTCTGGATCTCGCTCGTCCCCTCATAGATCCGCAGGGAGCGCACCTCACGGTAGAGGCGCTCCACCGTGGACCCCCGCAGCACGCCCTGGCCGCCGTGGATCTGAACCGCACGGTCCACCACCCGCTGGGCCATCTCCGTGGCCGCCAGCTTGGCTACGGCTCCCTCGCGCACGATCCGTTCCGCCCCCCGGTCCTTGGTCCAGGCCGCGTGCCGCACGAGCAGCCGGGCCGCGGTGAGTTCCACGTGCATATCGGCGAGGGCCATCTGCGTCGCCTGGAAGTAGGACAGGGGGTGCCCGAACTGGCGCCGCCCGAGCGCCCACCGCACCGCTTCATCCAAGGCGCGTGCGGCTAAACCGCAGGCGGCCGCCCCTACGGTGGGCCGAAGGGTGTCGAGGGTGGCCAGGGCCAGGGTGTAGCCCTTGCCCTCGGTGCCCAGGAGCACGGCGGGGGTGGCGTCGAAGCGGACCTCGCCGAGGGGATGGGAGGCCATGGTCTCGAGGGGTTTCACGGTCAGGCGGGGGGCCTCCGCGTCGACCAGAAACATGGAGAGACCGCGGTAGCCAGGGGACTCCGAACTGCGGGCGAGCACCGTGTAGAGGCCCGCGATCCCGGCGTTTGAGATGAGGGTCTTGATCCCGCTCAATCGCCAGAGCGCACCATCGCGCTCCGCCCGTGTCCGAACGGCGGCCAAATCGGAGCCAGCCTCCGGCTCGCTGACCGCGAACGCACAGAGGACCTCTCCTGCGGAGACGGCGGGGAGCCAGCGGTTTTTCTGAACATCCGTGCCGGCAAGGCTCAGGGGGTGGGAGCCGAGTCCTTGCATGGCGAAGGCGGTGTCGGCCAGGGAGGAGAAATAGGCGAGGCCCTCGCGCACCGTTACCAGCGAGCGCAGGTCCATGGTCCCGAACGGCGCGGGCACCGCTGCTTCCAGGATCTTCGCGCGGGCAAGCGCAGCCACGATTTCCCGCGTGCGACCAGCGGGATCAGACTCATCGGCGGCTCCCCCCCGCAGGCGCTTGTCCCCGAAGGTGCGGACCTTGTCCGCCAGCTGCCGGTGGCGGTCGTCCAGGAAGGGCTCCTCCATCGTCAGCGGGCCTCCCCCCGCCCCCGTGCCCGGCCCGTTTTCCCCCCGCTCCCAGCGGGGAACATTTCGGGATGGATCATTCCGGGGCGCCCTCGAACCGCGGCTTGCGCTTCTCCATGAAAGCAGCGAAGCCCTCGTGGAAGTCGGGGGCCCGCATGAGCTCGGCCTGGACGCGGGCCTCTCGGTCCAACGCGGACTCCAGGTCCAAGTGCAGCTCCTCGTTTAGGGACTGCTTGGTGGCGGCGAGACCGGCGGCGGGGCCCCGGCGGAGGCGGTCCACGAGAGCGGAGGTCTCCCCGGCCAGGTGTTCCGGCGCGACCACCCGGTTGTAGAGGCCGATGCGCAGGGCCTCGGAGGCGTCGATGAAGTCTCCCGTCATCAACAGCTCGGTGGCCCGACCCAGGCCCACCACCCGAGGGAGCAGGTGAGCGGCCCCCATGTCCGCTCCCGCGAGGCCAACCCGCACGAACAGAAAGGCGATGCGGGCGGTGTCGGCGGCCACGCGCAGGTCCGCGGCCAGGGCAATGGCCGCGCCGGCCCCGGCCACCGTTCCGTTCAGGGAGGCCACGATGGGCCGGGGGAGGGCGCGCATGGCCCGGATCAGGTCGCAGGTGAGTTGGGTGAACTCCAGCAGGCCCTTGGCGTCCCGGTGCAGGAGGTCGCCGATGATCTCCTTGACATCCCCGCCCGTGCAAAAGGCCCGCCCGGTCCCGGTCAGGACCACGACCCGAACGTCCTTGCGGTCGGCCAAGGCGCGAAAGGTGTCGGTCAGCTCCCGGTAGACTTGAAAGGTGAGCGAGTTCAAGGTCTCGGGTCGGTTGAGGGTGAGCGTGGCCACTCCGCCCGACTCCCCGTAAAGGAAGCTCCGGGTCTTCATGCCTGACCGTCCAGGGCGTGGATCAGGCAGCGAAGGGCTTCGCGCAGACGGGTAAGGTCGGGGGCGGAGACGGGGGCGAGGACGAGCTCCAGATCCCGTCGGTGACGAGGGATGGCCTGCTCCATCACTCGGTGTCCGCGGGAGGTGAGGCGGACCCGGACCGCCCGCCGGTCCTCGGGTACGGGCCGTCGCTCCACCAGCCGTCGGCGGGCCAGGCGGTCCACGATGCCGGTGACGTTCCCCGCCGTGACCAGGAGTTCGCGGGTGAGCTCACCGGGGGTCATGCCCGGAGGCCGGCGGTAGAGCTGGGCCAGCACGTCGAACTGGGGCAGGGTCAGATGCTGGGGGATGGTCCGCCGGACGCGCGGCAGCATCAGACCGTGGGCTTTGAGCAAGCGCAGCCAGACGGAGACGGCCAGGCCCGGGCCGGGGGTCGTCTTCATATGAGGGCCACCGCCTCGATCTCCACCCGGGCGTCGTCCTCCAAAAGCGACTTCACCTCCACCAGCGTCATGGCCGGGAAGTGCTTGCCCATCCGATGTCGGTAGGCCTCGCCGATCGCCTTTGCACGGTCCCGGTACTCCTGCTTGTTCGTAACGTAGAGGACGAGCCGGGCCACCGACTCCGGCCGTCCCCCCGCGGCCCAGACCACGTCCAGTACGTTGTCGAGGGCCTGCGCGAACTGGGCGACGAGGTCGTCGGAGACCAGGTGTCCTCCGCGGTTCCAGCCGATCTGCCCGGCCACGAACAATAGTTCGCCCGTGCCTTTCATCCCGTTGCTATAGCCGCGGGGCGGGGCCAGGGACTCGGGATTGATGGGGGAGAGAAGGGGCATCAGACCACCGTGCCGCCATCCACGTTGAGGCCCTGGCCGGTAATGCCCCGCGCCTCCTCCCCGCACAGGAAGAGGGCGAGGGCGGCCACCTCTTCCGCGCTCACCATCCGCTTCTGGGGGCTCATCTCCTCTAGCTTCTTCCGCACCTCGCCATTGGACAGGCCCGTCTTCCCCGCGATGCGCGTTATCCCCTGCTCGGTCATGGAGGTGTCCACATAGCCGGGGCAAATGGCATTGACCGTCACCCCGCTTAGCGCCATCTCCAGGGCCGCCACCTTAGTGAGCCCGAGCAGACCGTGCTTGCTGGCGGTATAGGCGGCGATGTAGGGCATGGCCGACTTGCCGGCGATGGAGGCAATGTTGATGACGCGACCCCAGCCCCTGCGTGCCATCTCGGGCAGGGCCTCGCGCAGGCAGAAGAAGGGGCCGCTCAGGTTGACGGCCAGGACCGCGCCCCAGGTCTCGTCGGAGGTCTTGACCAGGGGCGCGGAGGGCGCGATGCCCGCGCCATTGACCAGGATGTCGAGGGGGCCCAGAGCCTGACGCGCGCTCTTGAACATCGCGCGCACGTCCTCCGCTTGGCCCACGTCGGCCGCGATGGCGTGCGCTCGTGCCCCGAGGCGGAGGGCCTCCTCCGCCACCGCTTCGACCTCCGCCCGCGTGCGGGCCGCCACCGCCACCTCTACCCCCGCGCGGGCCAGAGCCAGGGCGGTGGCCCGGCCGATACCCCGCCCCCCGCCCGTCACCAGCGCCCGCCTGCCGACCAAGCCCATGATGCTTGAAATGTAAAGTAAAGTTGGGGCCCAAGTCAAGGCGCGGGCGTATAATGCCCGCGGGAGGACTGGCCATGCTGGAGATAGGGGCGGTGGCCCCGGACTTCGAGGTGGAGGATCACACGGGGAAGAGGGTTCGCCTCTCCCAGTATCGGGGGCGCCCGGTCGTGCTCTGGTTCTACCCCAAGGCCGACACCCCCGGTTGAACCGCCGAGGGTTGCGGGTTCCGCGACCGAATCAAGCAGTACGAGGAGCGCGGCGTCCAGATTCTGGGCATCAGCTTTGACACCGTTCCCGACAACGCCGCCTTCGCCAAGAAGTTCGAGTTCAACTTCCCCCTTCTCTGCGACACCACCCGCTCGGTGGGCCTCGCCTATGGGGCCTGCGACGACGCGACCGCCCCCACCGCCCGCCGGATCAGCTACCTGATCGGGCCGGATGGCCGGGTGAAGAAGGCTTACCCGAAGGTGAACGCCGCTGCCCATCCCGAGGAGATCCTGAAGGATCTCTGAGGGGCGTCCTCCGGGAGGGACGGTGGCGTCGCGCGCTGTCCAACGATAGGAACGGCCGCCGCCCTTCCGCTGCCCGCAAGCCCAACCCTAGCGCGAGTTCGTCGTTCGTGCTCCCTGGCAGGAAGCTTGCTTTACCCTGGATGCGGGCCTGCCGGGGGCGGGGCACGTTAGGAGACCTGAGCGTGACATTTTTTTGCAGTTCCGCGGTCATGAGGCGGGGGGGACTCGTGGCGCTGGCCCTGATCGCCTCCGTGCTGCGCACGACTCCCGCCTTCTCCGAAGAGGAGGCCCTGCGGAGGCGCGTGGAAGCCCGACTCGCCAAAGCCGGACTCGAAACAAACGCCGACATACAGGTGGAAGTGAAGGACGGCTCCGTCATCTTGACGGGCGCCGCCCCCACTGTCGATG
Source organism: Vicinamibacteria bacterium (assembly GCA_035570235.1). Taxonomy (NCBI): domain Bacteria; kingdom Pseudomonadati; phylum Acidobacteriota; class Vicinamibacteria; species Vicinamibacteria bacterium. The sequence goes on from DATMML010000051.1 coordinate 16,183, forward strand.
CCTTGCGAGCCGCGGAGAGAGCGGCCCGCAAGGAGGCCAGGGTAGTGGACAACCGGCTCGCGGTCATGCCCGCCGAGCCCCGCTCCGACAGCGAGATCCACAAGGCGGTGAGGGACGCGATCCTCCTTTATCCGAACCTTACGGTTTTCGACAGCGTGGAACTGGGCGTGGAGAAAGGCGTCGTGGTGTTGCAGGGCTCCGTGAGGGAGCCCTACCGCGGAAGCGACATAGAGAACCGAGTGGCAAAGGTTCCCGGCGTGCGCGAGATCAAGAACGAAATCGCCGTCCAACCGGTGTCGTTCTTTGACGCAAGGCTGCGGGCCGGCCTCTTCCGTTCCATCTATGGGGACGAGATGTTCCTCCGCTACGCCCAACAGGCCAATCCCCCGATCCACATCATCGTGGACCGGGGCCATGTCACGTTGACCGGCTACGTGGGCAGCGCGGTCGAGCAGGCGGTGCTGGGATCGATCGCTCGCCAGAGCTTGGCCTTCAGCGTCGACAATCAAGTCAAGATCGACGGCGAAGCGGCCGGGGAAGCCAGCGGCAGGACCGCCCCCAGCGGGAGCTGAGTCCCTCTCTCGCTCCTGACCCGGCTAGGGTCCCGGGACCTCGGCCCCGGGGGCCGGGTCCTTTGTCTTTTGACCCCGGATCCCCTATCCTTGGCCAGCCTTTCCTGACCGGCGATCCAATCGGAAGCGCATCCTCGCGGGGGGGCCGTCGCGGGTTGACGGACGCCAGCGGGCGGGCTTAGGCTCTAGCCTCTTGTCGGCCGCGCTGGTCACCGAGCCCTGGGACTCAGCGTCGGGTCGTTTGCGGGAACTACGGAGGCTTGACTCGTGGCCAACCAGCTGTTCGCGCGAAAACCCCTGGCCCTGCTCCTCGAGGAGATGAAGGGGGAGAACCGGCTGCGCCGGGTCCTGGGGCCCGTCCAGCTCTCCGCCCTCGGCATCGGCGCCGTGATTGGCACCGGCATCTTCGTGCTCACCGGCCAAGCCGCCCACGACCGCACCGGCCCCGCGCTCATGCTGTCGTTCGTGGCTTCGGGCACGGCCTGCATCTTCGCTGCCCTCTGCTACGCCGAGTTCGCGTCGATGGTGCCGGTGGCGGGTTCCGCCTACACCTACGCCTACGCCACCATGGGCGAGCTGTTCGCCTGGATCATCGGGTGGGATCTGATCTTGGAGTACGCCGTGGCTTCGATGACAGTGGCCCACGGGTGGTCGAAGAACTTTCAGGACATCCTTGCCGTCTTCGGGGTGCATCTGCCCAAGGCCCTCTCCAGCTCGCCCTTCGACTATGATCCCTCGCTCGGCCATTTCGTGGGCACGGGCAGCGTGCTCGATCTGCCCGGGATCTGTATCGCGGCCCTGGTCACCTGGGTTCTCGTGATCGGAATCAAGGAGAGCGCGGCCTTCAATACCACCATGGTGGCCATCAAAGTGGTCATCGTTCTCTTCGTGATCGGGGTGGGTTCCTTCTACGTCAACCCCGCGAATTGGCACCCCTTCGCCCCCTACGGCTTGACCGGGGTGGGTTTCTTCGGCCACACCCTTTTCGGGCAGACGGGAAAGGGGGGCGAGCCCCTGGGGATGCTGGCCGGGGCGGCGGTGATCTTTTTCGCCTACATTGGCTTCGATTCGGTCTCCACCCACGCGGAGGAAGCCCGAAACCCACGCAAGGATGTCCCCGTCGGCATCATCGCCTCCCTGGTGATCTGCACCGTCCTTTACATCGCGGTGGCCGCGATCCTGACCGGGATGGTGCCCTACGACAAGATCAACATCGAGACACCGGTGTCGGATGCCTTCCGGCAGGTCGGTCTCCCCTGGGCTCGCTTTCTGGTGAGCGTGGGGGCCATGACGGGAATCACCTCCGTCCTGCTCGTCATGATGCTGAGCCAGCCGCGCGTCTGGCTGGCCATGGCCAGGGACGGCCTCTTCCCGGAGTCGTTCTTCGGCGCCGTGCACGAGAAGTACCGGACACCCTGGAAGGCCACCATCCTCACGGGCGTGGCCGTGGCCCTGGGGGCGGCCTTCCTACCCCTACGGGCCCTGGCCGATCTCACCAACATCGGGACGCTGTTCGCCTTCGTGGTCGTGTGCATTGCGGTCTTGATCATGAGAGTCATAAATCCGGAGGCGGAGCGTCCCTTCCGGGCCCCTCTCTATCCCCTGGTGCCCATCCTCGGCATCTTGACCTGCCTCATCCTGATGTTCTCCCTGGCCAAGGAGAACTGGTACCGACTCTTCGCCTGGCTCGCGATCGGCTTCGTCATCTACTTCGGCTACGGCAAGAAGCACAGTGTGATGGCGCGGCTGCGGGCGGAGGAAGCGGCGGCGTCCGGGCCGCGGGCGGTGGCCGGCAAGAACTGAGGCCCGAGCGCTCGCGCCGGGGTTGACGGGCGCGGGCTTGGGGGCTTAATCTCCCGCGTCTTTCCATTGGGCATCCGCCCGGAGCCCCGCACAAGCTTGGAAACGGAGGCGTCATGCAGGTCGAATCGGTACTGCCGCTCGTCCTGGGAATCAGCCTTCTCTCCCTGGGGGTGGCGGTTTTCCTGGCCCGGCAAGTCCTGGCCGCGGACACGGGCAAGCCGGAGATGCGGGCGATATCGGACGCCATCCGGGAGGGAGCAGAGGCCTTCCTCTCCCGGCAATACCGAACGATAGCCCTCCTTTCCCTGGTGGCCGCCGCCGCCATCTTCGGCTTCTACTACAGTGACCGAGACGTGAAAAACATCGCGGAGATGGGCGAAGGAACGTTCTGGAAGGTGACCCTCTCGTTCCTCATCGGTGCTCTCTGCTCGGCTATCGCTGGTTACGTCGGGATGTTCGTCTCTATCCGCGCCAACATCCGCACCGCCGCCGCGGCCATGACCAGCCTCAACCAAGCCCTGCGGATCGCGCTGCGGGGAGGGGCGGTCAGCGGCCTCACGGTGGTGGCTACGAGCCTCCTGGGGGTGGGCGGCCTCTTCTACCTCTTCGGGGGGATGCACGATTACCGGCACGTTCCCCTCCAAATCGTGGGCTTCGGCTTCGGGGCCAGCTTTGTGGCTCTCTTCGCCCAGCTTGGGGGCGGGATCTACACCAAGGCCGCGGATGTGGGGGCCGACCTCGTGGGCAAAGTCGAAGCCGGGATCCCGGAGGACGACCCGCGCAACCCCGCCGTGGTGGCTGATCTGGTGGGTGACAACGTGGGGGATTGCGCGGGCCGCGGGGCCGACCTCTTCGAGTCCACCGCCGCGGAGAACGTGGGGGCCATGATCCTGGGGATCGCGCTCTTCCCGGTCTTCGGGCTGGGGGGGATCCTCTTCCCCCTCTTGGCGCGCGCCTTTGGGCTCATCGCCACCATCGTGGGGGTCTTCACCGTCAGCTGTCGCGAGGACGAAGATCCCATGAACGCCCTGAACCGCGGCTACTTGGTCACGACCGTGCTGGCCATGGTCGGTTTCGGCGTGTCTGTCTTCACCCTCTTGCGGCCCGCCCCCGGCTCGGGCGCCATCGTCCATCGCCCCTACCTGCTCTTGGCGGGCATCGTCGGGATCCTGGCTGCTTACGCCTTCGTCTGGATCACGCAGTACTACACGGAGTACAAGTACCGGCCGGTGCGCTCCATTGCCGAGGCCAGCCGGACCGGAGCCGCCACCAACATCATCACCGGCCTCGCCGTGGGCTTCGAGTGCACGGGCCTGCCCGTAATCGTGATCTCCGCCGCCCTCATGGCTGCATACTGGTGCGGCAAGATGGGTCTGGGAGAGGTGCCGGGAGCGGGTCTCTACGGAACCGCCATCGCCACGATGGGCATGCTCGCTCCTTGTGCTTACATCCTGGCCATGGACACCTTCGGGCCCATCACCGACAACGCGGGCGGGATCATCGAGATGTCCAAGCAGCCGGAAGAGATCCGGCGGAAGACCGACCGTCTGGACGCCGTGGGCAACACCACCAAAGCCCTCACCAAGGGCTACGCCATCGGCTCCGCCGCTCTCGCCGCTTTCCTGCTCTTCCGGGCCTATCTAGACGAGGTCGAGAAGATCACCGGGAGCACGATCCGTGTAGACCTCACCCGGGTCCCCGTATTCGTGGGAGGTTTGCTGGGGGCGACCTTGGTCTTTGTCTTCAGCGCTCTGGCCATTCGGGCGGTGGGGAAGGCGGCCCAAGTGGTGATCTCCGAGGTGCGCCGCCAATTCAAGGCCGACCCAGGGATCATGGCCGGGACCTCCAAGCCCGACTACGCACGCTGCGTCGACATCGTCACCGCGGGGGCGCTGCGGGAGATGGTGGCTCCCGGGCTCCTTGCCGTCCTCACCCCGGTGGCGGTTGGCTTTTCCTTCCGCTACTTGTCCCCCTACGGCCAGACCGGCGCGGAGTCGGTGGCGGCGCTGCTCATGGTGGGGACGATCAGCGGCATCCTCTTGGCCACGGTCATGAACAACGGCGGGGGAGCCTGGGACAACGCGAAGAAGTACATAGAGTCGGGGCTCTTCACCGTGGACGGCCAGGTCGTCGGGAAGAAGTCCGAAGCCCACAAGGCGGCGGTGGTGGGCGATACGGTCGGCGATCCCTTCAAGGATACTGCTGGCCCCTCGCTGCATGTGCTCATCAAGCTGCTCTCGACCATCACTCTCGTGCTCGCGCCCCTGTTCATCGTTTGAACGCGGACGGAGGATGGTGACGTCCGTTCTTCGCGCGCATCGCGGCTTGGGCATCGCTCGCGGGGGAGTTCCGGATCCCGGGGGCAGGGCTCGGCGGGAGCACCCGCCCCTGCTGCTCGCGATGCCACGCCCTCCTCATGGCCAATCGCGCCCCTGACTCATTTTGGCCCCGGGCCGCCACCGGCCTGGCCCTGGGCGCTCTCACCGGGCTCGTGGCCCACGAACTGGAGCTCCTCTCCGTGCTCTCGATCTGGGGCGATCGCGCGCTCATCGTGGTCGGGGGGGGGATCCTGGGGGCCGTCATCGGGTGCACGCGGTGGCGGGGGTTGATCGGGGCGGCCGCCGGGGGTGCGGTCGGCTTGTGGCTACTGGTGGCGTTCACCCCCCTCTGCGCCCTCTTGGCCCAGGGCCTCCCTCGGCGTGATCCGGTGGGGCGGGCGGATGCGATCTTCGTCCTCGCCTCCCGTCTCCAGGCCGACGGCGAGCCTACCCCGGACGCCCTGAGCCGCCTCCTCCATGCCCTGGAGCTCCTGGGTCAGAGCTTGGCCCCCCGCCTGATCCTCTCCGAGCAGCGGCCGCCGGCGCGGTCCTACGCGGAGGCGGCCCGGCCCATCCTCGATCATCTGGGCCTGCGGACCGAGCTTCTGACCGTGGGCCCCGTTCGCAACACCCACGATGAAGCGGAGGCGGTGGGTGCTCTCTTCCGCATGCGGGGCTGGAAGCGGCTGCTGGTCGTCACCTCGCCCACCCATTCCCGCCGGGCTTGCGCGGCCCTCGAGCACGAGGGAATCGTGGTGCTGTCCTCACCGTCGATGGAGACTCGCTTCGACCTCGAGACCTTGGACCGGGCCGACGACCGGTTGGTCGCCTTCGGCAGCCTCATCCACGAGCGGGTCGGCTTTTGGGTCTACCGCCGCCGGGGCTGGATCCTTCACTGAGGGAGGGGGTGCGGTGTCGCACCCCCTCTACCCGCCCCCCGGGCCATCGCCCGGGAGCGCAGCCCGCTGCCGGGGGGCGGGGCGCACGTGCGGGGGGGCTACTTGGCCGAGAAGTCGGTCTTGAGGGCGGTGGTTCCCCAGGACAGGCTGAACTCGCCCTTGTTCTTGTCGCCCTTGACCTCGATGGTCAGGGCCTCGACGCTCGCCGGCAGCTTCGACGGGGTGAGCGGGACTTCCGCCACCTTGGTTTTCTCCTTGTCCGCCTTGGTGACGTTGAGCTGCCACTTGTCCTCCCCCAGCTTGGTGGCGGTGAGAACGTACTCACCCTTGGGTACGGCCGTGCTCCCGAAGCTGAGGTCGGCCTCGGTCTTGAGGGTGGTGGGAGCGTCGGCCCCCATGCGCCAGGGCTTGCCGACCTCGGCCTGGGCCAGCATGTCCCGTCCCTTAAGGTTGGGTCGGCCGTAGTCGATCGAGACGACCTTACCCGCGACCGTGGCCTTGGCCTCGCCGCGATCCGCGCCGTGGGCTTGGGCGGAGATGGCAAGGGCCAGGACACCGGAGAACAAACCAAAGCGCTTCATCATCATCATCAGTGACCTCCCGTGGACCCCAGAGACCTCGATCTTAGGACGCGATCGCCGGCGGGAGCAACCGGAAGGGTCCCGGAAAGGCCACTCCCGCGCCACACGCTCGGGCCACGGCCCCTGGGGGGCGGCCTCCCGGTCAGCGGAGGCCTGCCTCGGCGGCCCGCAAGCTTCCCTGCCATTCCGTTGTTTTTTCCACTTCCGGGAGCGGCCGGGGTTGGGCGGGGTCGGCGGTCGCTCCCTGGAGGGCGAGCTGCCAGAAACCCACGTCGTGCCAGTGGCCGAGTTTGAAGCCGGCCTCCTTGAAGACGCCGACCGGCTCGAAGCCCAGGCGCTCGTGGGTGGCGACGCTGGCCGGGTTGGGGAGGGTGATCCCGGCATAGGCGCGGTAGTAGCCGGCGAGGCGCAGTCCGGTCAGAAGTGCGGTGTAGAGCGCCCGGGCCACGCCCTTACCCCGATGGGGCGCCGCCACGTAGACCGTGGTCTCGACCGCCCACTGGTAGGCGGGGCGCGCGCGGAAGGGGCCCGCATAGGCATAGCCCTGGATCTCACCATCCGCCTCGCAAACAAGCCAGGGGGTCCGCGCCGTGATCTTTCGGACGCGCTCTCGGAACTCCTCGACCGAAGGCGGCGCCAGTTCGAACGAGATGGGCGTCTCGCGCACGAGGGGGGCGTAGATCTCAAGCATGGGCCCGGCGTCCGTGTCCCGGGCCAGACGGATCACGGCCGGCGTAGGAGGAGGAACCCCGTCGCCACCAGGGCGCTGGCCTTGAGGACGTCGGCTCCCAGGAAAGCGGCGTGCAGAAGGCCGAACGGGCGGGCGTCCTCCGGGCGTAGGGGACGCGGGGCGAAGTCCAGGGCGCGGCCCCGCTCGGCCAGGGGGCCGAGGGCGGCGGCTTGCGCAAGGACGAGCACCAGGGCCAGACCCGAGAGTAGCCTTGAGAGGCCGCCCCCCGGCCAGAGCAGAGCCAAAAGGGCTGCCCCGAGCCCCAGCTGCACCACGGCCCAGGACCGGAACATCCAGCGGTTGAGCTCGGCCCCGAGGTGGCGCAGGGCGGCCCGGCGATCCGGTGGTGCGACCCCAGCCAGCTTTTCCGAGAGCTCGGGCCGCCCGCCGGGGCCGAGCACCCGGTCGACGGCGCGGAGGTTAATGGTGGCCATGACCCACGAACCAGCCAGGACTCCCACCCAGGCGCCGAGGAGCAGGAGCGCCAGCTTCCACCTCATTCGTTGTCGAAAGGATTCGGGGGTCGGCCCGTGGGGTCGGCGGCCGCACGCTTCTTGGCCTCCTCAAACTTCTTGTCCAGGATCTCTCGTGCGTGCTTCGTCTGCTGGACGGAGCGCGCGAATTTCTCGTCGAGAAGGCTCTTCTGGGACTGGACGCGGTTCACGAGGTCGTCGAAGTCCCGCATGGGCTCCTTCTTCTTGTCCACCCAGACCACGGACTGCGTCTCGGGATCGACCTTCAGCTGGGCCTCGCAGCAGGGGCAAGTGATGTCGAGGGCTTCAGGCATGATCGGATTGTAACCCCAAGCTGGCTTTGCTTTCCTGCCCGCTGCCCCGCGGCGCGCGGCAAGAACCCTAGCGCCGGCTCCCTCGAGCTTGGCCCCCAAGCGTGACTACTGGATGTAGCCCAGGGCACGGAGGCGTTCCAGCTCTTCCTTCCCCAGCCCCTCCCGTGTTTTCGAGTCGGGCGGAAGGCGGGCCGCTTCCGCCATCCGCCGCCACGCTTCGAGCTCGCTGGCCAGGCGCTTGACGATCTCAGGCTCTTCGGCAGCAAGGTCCGACTTGTCGAGCGAGTCCTTCCCGTGATTGTAGAGCTCGTACTCGGGGCGTCCGGCCAGGCCGTTCGTGTTGTGAACCAGCTTCCAGCCGTCGCGGATGATGGCGAAGGACTCCGCATCCCTCGGCGGTGGCCCCCCGCCCTCTCGCGTCGCTTCCTTCTCGATCACCGCCGGCCACGCTTTAGGCGCCGTCGCCGGGTTGGCGGTCCCCGACGACGTTGTCGACAGGAGGGGGAGGAGGCTGTGGCCCTGGACGCCCTTGGGCACGGGCAGCCGGCTCATCTCGAGCAGGGTGGGCATCACGTCGATGGCCTGGACGGTCTGCTCGACTACCGCGCCCGCCACGACCGTGCCCGGACGCCACAGGATAAGGGGAACATTCGAGAGCTCGCCGTAGGTGCTTTGGCCGTGGAACATCCGTCCATGCTCCAGGAATTCCTCCCCGTGGTCCGCGGTGTAGACAACTAGCGTCCGGCGGTCCAGCCCCAGATTCCGCAAACCCTCGAGCAGCCGGGCGATCTCCGGGTCCATCCCTCGGATCGCCCCGTCGTACCAGCCGAGCTCGTAGTCTACGTAGGCCTCGGGGTTCAACCCCGCCCGCCGCAAGTCGTCCCGGCTCGGCATTTGGAACGCCCTCATGGTGGGGTCGGCGATGAACTTGTGAACCTCCTTCGCCTGCCGCTCGTGCTCGGCCTCGCCCGCGCGGTCCGCCCACAGCCCGTCGTAGGGGGGGTACGGCCGGTAGGGGTCGTGCGGATCTTGGACGTGGAGGAAGACAAAGAAGGGCACGTCACGGTGGGTCTCGAGCCAGGGTAGGAGGCGATCCACGTAGACGCGGGCGGTCTTGCTCGTCCTCGCCTCTCCCTTGATGGAGCCGTTCTCCTGGACCTCCTCGAACCCCTTGTGTAGGTTCGTGAAGCGGCCGGTGAAGAGACCCGACGACATGGAGAGGGTCGCGTAACCCGCCTCTCGATAGATCTCAGCTAACGTGACCGCGGAATTGGGAAGGCGATCACTGAAGTCGTGGACGCCATGGGTCGCGGGGTACAGCGAGGTGAGGAGAGAGGGCGTCGAGACTTTTGTCCACGTCGCCTGCACCACGGCGTCGCGGAAGAGAGTCCCCTCCGAGGCCAGGCGGCGGATCGTGGGCCCGGTCGGCCGGCCGTAGCCATAGATGTCGAGATGGTCGCGCCGGAGGGTGTCCACCCAAATCAGGACGACGCCCTGCGGCGGATCGCCGGGGGCCTTGGCGGGCGCGGCCGGCCGCGGCCTCCCGCCCCGGCTGCGGACGACGGGTGCGCCCCAGAGACCCAGGACGCCGGGTTTGCCCCCCGCGAGGGAGAGGGTGAGGGAGACCCTACGGTTCGCGTATTCGTGCAAGTCCACGGGGGCGGCGTCCCAGCGGTGGGGCGTCGTGACCGTCCGCTCCAGGAGCACGGCGTCTCTGCTCCCATCGTCCACCGCGACCCGAAAGGCCACCGGTTCCTCATCGAGCGTGCCCACCGCGAGATCGAGCCATGGTCTCTCCGGGAGATCTAGCGTGAAGCGTACCGTCTCCGGCGTTCGCGCCACGATCGTCTCGCGATAGAACTCCGAAAGCCCCTGCCACGCGATCCCGGACGGGACTGAGGCCAGGTGCTCCCTTCGGGAGACAATGCGGAACGCCTCGATCTCGAATTGGGCCCCCGCCACGTTGGTGGGACGGACAAAGACGTGAAGGGTTCGCGACAGCGGGATCCCGCGGGCAGTGTGAATCACGTAGCTCCGAACATCGTCGCCCGCGATGATGGGTGTGGCCAGCGTCCAGAAGTTATTGTTGGGCTGCTGGGCAACCTCGGCTAGATCGACGTGCTCCTGGCCCGAGAAAGCGATGTACAGGTTCGTCCCCGCGGAGGCCCGGAGACGGATCTCGACGGCTTCCAGCACGTCGCTGCCTCCCAGACCCGGCTTCCCCAGGAAGTGGACCACGGGGCCGGGGGATGTGGTGTGTCCTTGCAGCCGGCCGTTACGGAGGGCGAGCCCCGCCACGCCGGGGCCGGCCTCCCAGCCCCCCGGGCCTCGCGCTCCGGCGGCGGGCGCATCGAACCGCCATTCGTTCGGGGGCGCGGCCGAGGGTGACGCGGGGGAGTGGCCGAGGACCAGTTCCGGCCGGAACAAATCGACGAGACGGATCGTGATCGGTGCAGGCTTGCGGCTGCATCCCACCGTGGCCGCCGCGGCGCACAGGATCAGCAACGGGGCCCCACCAGGGGAGCGGCGAATGCGGGACATGCCTTTCCTTGAAGGAAGAATGAATTGCCTGCAGAGACTACGGCCGGGGGTGGACAGAATCAAGTGGCGTCGGCGGGACGACCCGAGGCCTCTCTGCGCCGCGGCGGCCCTCCCCCGGGGCCCCGAGAACGAGCCGGGTAGCCAGTAACCTGTGCGGCTTCAAACATCGCGGGGCCGGTACCAGGAGAGCGTCAGCCCCTTCAACCCTGACTATGGGACCGCTCAACCGGTAATATGGGAGCGGGATGCGGAGGGGCAGTGGTCAGCCGGGACGCAGCCGGCAACGCCGAGTCGAAATCCTGAGAAGCGCGGCCGCCGCTTTCCGTCGGCGCGGCTACCACGGGGCCAGCGTGGGGGAGATCGCCCGCGACCTCCGCATGACCAAGGGGAGCCTCTATTACTACTTCAAGAACAAGGAGGAGATCCTCTACTTTTGCCATGACTACTCGCTCGACATCCTCCTCGACCTCCTGGCCCGGGTGGAGAGGGAGACGCGCTCCCCGGACGAGCGCCTGCGTCAGCTCATCGTGTCCTTCGTGCACATGATCATCGACGAGCTGCAGGGAACCGCCCTCACCATGGACCTGCAAGCCCTCTCTCCGCGGCTGCTACGGAAGGTGATCGCCAAGCGCGACCTGTTTGACCGCGGCGTCCGGCGCGTCTTGAAGGAAGGGATGGACCGCGGACTCTTCGTTTCCGGCGACCCGAAGCTATTGACCTTTGCCATTCTGGGGGCGGTGAACTGGATCACGCGCTGGTTCGATCCCCGGGGCCCCGCCCGCTCGGAGGAGATCGCTCAGGCTTTCGCCGACTACTTGCTGGCCGGCTTGCTCCGGCCCGCCGCCGCGCGCGGACGCTCCCCCCGGCGCGCCCTCGCGTGAGGGTCAAAGAGGCCTTCGCGAACCTGCTCCTGAGCGCGCTCACCGTCCTCCTGTTCGTGGGGGGGGCCGAAGGAGTCTGCCGCCTCCTCGAGAGGGGGCGGCCGGCGGCCCCGCGGGCGGCCGCTTACATCACGGACTGGAACTGGGAGGGGGACTTCTATACGGTCAAGTCCACCGCCGCGGGCTGGCCTCCTTGGGAAGACTACAACAGCGACGGGCTGCGGGACCGGGAACGGGCGGTGGAGAAGCCGACGGGAGTGCGGCGGCTGATCTGCCTCGGGGACAGCACCACCCTCGGTTGGGGGATCCGTCCGCAGGAGGCCTACCCCCAGGTGCTCCAGGACCTGCTCGAGTCGAAGGGGGAGCGGACCGAGGTCTTCAACCTGGCCCTGGGTGGCTGGTCCACCCGCCAAGAGCTGATCGCTTACCGCCGCATCGCGCGCAAGTACCGGCCGGACGAGGTTCTGATCGGGGTATGCCTGAACGACGTTCCCGAAATGCAGAACAACCTGAGCCGCCCCCCCGCTTGGCTGGCCGCGATTCACGAGCGCTCCGCCCTCGTGCGGCGCCTCGTTCGAGCCCAGGACCGAGAGATCGCGGATGTGGAGGAGCTCTTCACGCATAAGGACTCACCCAAGGTACGCGAGGCTTTCGGGCGCATGTTCGCCGACATGCGCATCCTGCGCGATGAGGTGCGGGCGGACGGGGCCACTTTCGCGGTCCTCATCTTCCCTTTTCGCCTCCAAGTCCTTCCCGGTGCGCCACCCCCTACCGCCCAACGGACGATCGTGGACTTCTGCCGCACGGAGGGAATTCCCGTGCTCGATCTCCTGCCCGCGCTTCGCCCCGCGGGGGAGTCCGCCTTCATCGACTACGACCACTTCAGTCCCGCCGGGGCCCGCCTCGTGGCCGAGCAGATCCTGGCCTCTGGCCTCTTGGCGGAGTCGGGCTCGTTGCCCCCCCGTGACACCCCCGCCTCTCTGCCTCCGAACCCCAGCCAGGCCCTTCCCGCTCTCCTCGTCGACCTTCGCAGCGGGAACGAAAGGAGTCGGCTCGAAGCCGCCCGGGCTCTGGGCCAGATGGGGGCGCAGGCCAAGGCCGCCGAATCCTCGCTGATTGGTCTCCTCGACGACCCGAGCCCGCGCGTGCGCGTGGCTGCGACATGGGCGGTGGCCCGGCTCCGGCCGCTCCCCGCGGCCGCCCTCGCCGGCCTCCTCCGTCGGCTCCAGGATCCCGCGCCGGGCGTGCGCGCCGGCGCGGCCCGGGCCCTCGGGGAGATGGGCGATGCGGGCAAGCCCGCGTTGCTGCCCCTCGTGGAGCGGCTGCGCGACGAGGACGAGACGGTCCGCGCACGGGCGGGGGAGAGCCTGTCCGAGATCGGGCCCGACACCGAGGGCTGCCGGCGAGCGCTCGTCAGCCTCCTCGCTGATAGCACTGCTCCCGGGCGCGCGGAGGCGGCGGGGGCGCTGGGCCGGCTGGGGCCGGGGGCCCTGGACGCCGTGCCTGTCCTCAGTTCTGCCCTCGAAGACACGCGCGAGGCGGTGCGTGGGCGCGCGGCCTGGGCCCTGGGTGAGATCGGCCCCGGAGCGTGGAGGGCGGTGCCCGCCCTCCTGGCCGCGTTCCGGGATCCGGGCATCCGCTGGCGGGTGGCCGACGCCTTTGGCGGCATCGGCCCCGGGGCGGCGGCGGCGGTGCCCGACCTTATGGCCGCCACGAAGGACGAGAGCAGCAACGTGCGTTGGCGCTCGATCCAGGCCCTGGGCCGGATCGGTGCCCCGGCCGAACGGGCTACGCCCACCCTCGTGGAAGCTCTCGGCGATCCTGGCCCCAACGTCCGTCTGGGCGCACTGACCGCCCTGGCCCAAATCGGCGCCGACCCCGCCGTGCTCCTTTCCGCCCACGAGCGTGTGCTCGCCGACCCCGACACCCGTGTGCGCAGCGAGGCGGTGAACGGTCTGGGGCGGATGGGTCCCCGCGGCCGACCGGCGGCGGGCGCCCTCGCGCAGCGCCTGCGGGATGAGGATCCTGGCGTGCGCGCCCGGGCCGCCCGGGCGCTGGGCCGCCTGGGCAAGCTTCCTCCCGCGGTGGTCGCGGCGCTCGCCGCCGCGCGGAGCGACCCCGACGGGGCGGTTCGCGACGAGGCGGAAAAGGCGCTCCGCAAGGCGGGGGTAGGGTGAGGCTCCCCGGGGGCGGCCTTGACCACCCCCGGCCGCGATCTATAATGGAGTTTGAACGAGCGTTCAAATTCAGCGGGGCGTGCGCATGGAGAAGATTCGGGTCCGTCTCAAGGTGAACGGGGAGGACCGGGAGGTCCTGGCCGTTGTCCACCACACCCTTCTGGAAGTGCTCCGGGAAGAGATGGGCCTCGCCGGTACCAAGCATGGCTGTGAACTGGGGGAGTGTGGCACCTGCACCGTCCTCCTGGACGGAAGGCCCGTCCTCTCTTGCCTCACCCTGCCCGTGGAGTGTGCGGGGCGGCAGGTCACGACGGTAGAGGGCTTGGCCGAGCGAGGCGTGCTCCACCCGCTGCAGCAGGCCTTCATCGAGCTCGGTGCCGCGCAGTGTGGGTACTGCACGCCCGGGTTCCTGCTCGTGGCCGAGAGGCTGCTCCGAGAGAACCCTCATCCCTCCCGGCCCGAGATCGCAGAGGCCCTCGCCGGCAACCTCTGTCGGTGCACGGGGTACTTGAAGATATTTGAAGCGGTCGAGCTCGCGGCGGCGCGGATGCGTGACCAGGCGGGGGAGGCGGTTCGTGCCTGAGGAGACACGCCGCGATCTCCGGGTGGTCGGCCAACCGCTGCCCAAGGTGGACGCCGCGGCCAAGGTCACCGGCCAGACGCTCTTCGCGGATGACGTCGAGCTACCCCGCATGGCCTACGCCAAGCTCTTGCGCTCGCCGCATCCCCACGCGCGCATACGCAAGCTCGACGCGTCCAAAGCGGCCGCGCTCCCCGGCGTCCTCGCCACCCTGGTGGGGACCGAACTACCCATTCCATTCGGCATCTTGCCCGTCAGTCAAGACGAGCACGCCCTAGCCATAGATAAGGTCCGTTTCGTGGGCGATCCGGTGGCGGCGGTGGCCGCCGTCGACGAGGAGACGGCGGAGGCGGCCTGTCGGCTGGTGGAGGTGGACTACGAGGTCCTGCCCGACCTCATGTCCATGGAGGAAGCCCTGGCCCGACCCGAGGCCCGCATCCACGAGTACGGGCCGCGGGGCAACGTCCACAAGGAGGTCTCCTTCGATTTCGGCGACGTCGAGGAAGGCTTTCGCGAGGCCGAATACGTCCGCGAGGATACGTTCTACTTCGAGGGAAACACCCACCTGCCGATGGAGCAGCACGCGGCCGTCGGCTCGTTCGGGCCCGACGGCAAGCTCACGCTCTGGTCCTCCACCCAGACCCCGCATTATGTCCACCGCGCGGTGGCCCGGGTGTTAGGGATGTCGCCCGCGCACGTGAGGGTCATTGCCTGTCCGAACGGGGGCGGCTTCGGGGGCAAGAGTGACCCCTTCGGCCACGAGATCGTAGTGGGCAAGCTCTCCATGAAGACGGGCCGGCCCGTCAAGATCACCCTCACCCGAGAGGAGGTCTTCTACTGCCACCGCGGCCGGCACCCCGTGTCGATGTGGATGAAGACCGGGCTCAAGAGAGACGGCACCATCACCGCCATGCACTTCCGCTCCGCCCTCGACGGGGGAGGCTACGGCAGCTACGGTGTGGCCAGCCTCTACTACACGGGAGCCCTGCAGACCGTGACCTACCGTATCCCCCGCTACAAGTTTGAAGGAGTGCGCGTCTTCACCAACAAGCCCCCCTGCGGTCCCAAGCGGGGCCACGGCACGCCCCAGCCACGCTACGCCCTGGAGTGCCACATCGACAAGTTCTGCCACGACCTGGGCCTCGACCCCGCGGAGTGGCGGCTGCGCCACACTCTCGCCCCCGGCACCATTACCGCGAACCAGATGCAGGTGAAGACCATCGGCCTCCGGGAGTGCCTGGAGCGGGTGATCACGCGAAGCGGCTACCGTGAGAAACGGGGCAAACTCGGACCCGGTCGGGGCATTGCCCTCGCGGGCTCGGCCTACATCAGCGGCGCGGGTCTTCCCATCTATTGGAACGCGATGCCCCACTCGGGCGTTCAGATCAAGGTGGACCGCGGCGGGGGGGTGGCCGTCTTTTGCGGCTCCACCGATATCGGGCAGGGCTCCGACTCGGTGCTCGCTTACATCGTGGCCGAGGAACTCGGCATCGAGCCCGCGGATGTCCGGGTCGTCACCGCCGATACCGACCTCACGCCGGTAGACCTCGGCTCCTACTCTTCCCGGGTCACCCTCATGACCGGCAACGCCACCCTCGAAGCCGTGCGCAAGGTGCGCAAGTTGATCCTCGAGGCCGCCGCCCGCAAGCTGGAGGTGCCGGTCGAGCGCTTGCTCTGCGCCGCCCGCCGGATATGGGATGCTCAAGAACCCGCCCGGGGGCTGCCCTTCGCGGAGGCCGTGGTCTTGGCGGAGGGCGAGCACGGCACCCTGGGGGCGGTCGGCTCCTATAAGCCACCCCGAAGCGTGGCCCGCTGGAAAGGGGCGGGGGTCGGCCCTACGCCGACCTACTCGTATTCCGCAGCCGCGGTCGAGCTCTCAGCCGACCGCGAGACGGGACTCATCCGCGTGGACAAGGTCTGGATCGCGCACGACGTGGGGAAGTCGATCAACCCCCTGCTCGTCATCGGCCAGGTCGAAGGCTCGGTCTACATGGGCCTGGGTGAGGTTCTGATGGAGGAGCAGGTCTTCCGGAAGGGCCGCCACAAGATCCCTTCCATGCTCGAGTACAAGAGCCCGACCACCCTGGAGATGCCGCCCGTGGAGTCGATTCTGATCGAGACCCTTGACCCCGAGGGCCCCTACGGGGCCAAGGAATGTGGCCAGGGGCCGCTGCTGCCCGTGATCCCCGCCGTGGCCAACGCTCTCTTCGAGGCTCTGGGGGTGCGGGTAGACGAGGTCCCGATCACTCCGGAGAAGGTGCTGGCCGCCCTCGAAGGTCGCTACCGACCTCCCCGCATGCCGGCGTTCCGGTACCCGGAGACGGTGGTGGTTCCACCCCTGGAGCCCGCGACGCCCGCCGCCGTTCCCGAAGGGGTGCGCACATGATGAGACTCCCGCCCTTCCGGTACATCGTCGCCCGCACCGCCCGCGAAGCGGCGACGATCCTGGCTGACCACGGCCCGGAGGCGATGGCCGTGGCCGGCGGCACCGATCTTCTGCCCAATATGAAGCGGCGGCAGTTCGAGCCGAAGATCCTGGTGGGCTTGCGTGGGATCGCGGAAGCGGAGGGTATCTCCCCGAACGGGGGTCTGCGGCTCGGGGCCCTGGCCACCCTCACCGAGGTTGCGGAGCATCGCGTGGTCGGAACGCGCTGGCCGAGCCTCGCCCGCTCCGCGGGCCTCGTGTCCTCGCCCCCCCTCCGTAACGCCGGCACCATCGGCGGTAACCTCTGCGTGGACACCCGCTGCAACTACTACAACCAGTCGGAGTTCTGGCGGGCCTCCGTCGGCTACTGCATGAAGAAAGACGGTGACATTTGCCTCGTGGCCCCCGGCTCCAAGGTGTGCTGGGCGCTGTCATCCTCCGACACAGCCCCCGTCATGATCTCGCTCGAGGCCGAGGTCACCCTCGTGGGCCCGCAGGGGGCCCGACGCGTCCCGGCTCGCTCCCTTTATGGCCCGGACGGCATCCACTACCTCGCCAAGAGCCCGGAGGAGATCCTGACCCAGATCCACGTCCCCGCGCGCGAAGGCTGGCTCATGACTTATCGCAAGCTGCGGCGCCGCGGCTCCATCGATTTCCCGATCCTGGGCGTGGCCGCGGCCGTGCGCCTCGTGAAGGGGCGGGTGGAGGAGGCGCGGATCGTTCTGGGGGCGGTGCACGTGGCCCCGGTGGAGGCGAAGGACGCCCAGGAGTTCTTGCGTGGCAAGAGGCTCGACATCGAGACCATTGAGATGGCGTCCGGCATCGCCTACAAGCCGGCCAAGCCCCTGGACAACGCGGACCTCGTTTACTCATGGCGCAAACGGATGGCTCGCATCGAGGTGGCGCGGGCGTTGCGCGAGCTGGCAGGGCTGCCCACAGGAGACCTGCCTCCGATCCGGGCGTGAGCCCTCGCCCGCCCTCGTGCCCGCTTCAGCTGCCGCCTTGGAGCCCCCGAGGGTGAAGCTCCCGAGCCGCGCCCGCCCGCTCGTGCGGAGGGCGCTATGACTTGGCTGCGGGCCCTCGGTCTCTACACGCTCCTGACCGTGCTCCTGACCTGGCCCCTGGCCTCCCAACTCCACATCATCGACCCCGGGGACTCGGCCTTCTTCGCCTGGGTCATGGGATGGGAGGTCCATGCTTTGAGGACCGATCCCGCCCGGCTTCCTCACGCCAATATCTTCCACCCCCTCCGCTACACGCTGGGCATGGACGAGCCGGTGCTAGGGACCACCCTCCTGGCCCTACCCCTCCTGCCCTTCACGGACGACGCGGTCTTCCTGTTCAACCTGGTGCGGCTCCTCACCTTCATCTGCTCCGGCCTCACTACCTACTGGCTGGCTCGCGAACTGGGCTGCGGGGAAGGGGCGGCACTCTTCGCGGGAGCAGCCTTCGCCTTCTCCCCCATCCGGACCGATCAGATCGCCCACCTCTCCACCCTGGGCACCCAGTGGCTGCCGCTCCTCCTCCTCTTCATCGTCCGCTTCGCGCGCAGCGGACGAGCGCGCCACGCCTTTCTGGCGGCCCTCTTCTTCGTTCTTGCCTTTCTGGCCTGCGGCTACCATGGTTTGATCGGCCTCGCCGTCCTGCCCCCCGCCGTTATCGTGCTGCTGTGGGGGCGGCCGCGCCAGCTGCCGGCCGCGGTCCTGGCCGCCGCCGCCGCGGGCCTCGCCCTCCTCCCCCTCTACGCCCTGCACCGAGCCGCCCTGGAGCCGCAAGGGTACGCGCGGGGAGCGGAGGAGACGGTTTTCTTCTCCGCCTCCCTCGAATCGTTCCTCTCGACCGGACCCTGGAACCGGGTGTACGGCGATCTAACGGATCCCTTCCGCACCATCGGACCCAACAACCTCTTTCCCGGTCTGGTCGTGCCCGGCCTGGTGATGCTAGGCGGCCTCGGTCTCTGGAGGCGGCGCGCGCTCCCCGGTCGGGAATCGCTGGCCCTCCTCGTGCTCGCCCTGGCGGCGGCGGCGTTGGCCCTGGGGCCGGAGGTGCGCTGGATGGGGCATCGCCTCTTCACGGGGCCCTTCGCCTTGGCCCGCGAGCTCTTCCCCGTGTTCCGGATGATCCGTGTCTCGAGCCGGGCCGGCGTCTACGTCGCCCTGCCCCTCGTCCTGCTGGCCGCCCGTGTCCTGCAGGCCTGGCGCCCGCCCCCCCTCGCGTTCGCGGGCGTGGCCCTTCTCGCCCTTGGCGAGACCCTGATCGCTCCCATCCCGACCCCGGCCTGGGCCCAGGTCGTGGACACACGCCGGGAGCCGCCCCCCGTCTACCGCTGGCTGGCCGATCAGCCCGGTGAGCCTCCGGTAGTGCACCTCCCCATGCTCGGGATCGATGGGACATTCAAGCGGCCCGCCTACCACGAGAGTATCTACATGGTGCGCTCCACGAGGGACTGGAAGCCACTCGTGAACGGCTACGCGGGGATCGAGCCGGCCCTCTATCAGCGGTTGCGCTCCCTGGCGCGCACCTTCCCTTCGGAGGAATTCCTGGAGGCACTCCGACAGATCGGCACCCGCTACGTGATCCTGCACCGGGGCGGCTACGGCCCGAACCAATGGGCGCGCATCGAAGCCGGACTGCCGCAATTCCGTTCCTCGCTGAGGGAAGTCGCCCGCTTCGCGGGGGACTCCGTTTTCGAGTTGGAAGCGCCGCCGAGCGCGAGCGCGCTCGATACATTGAAATGGGGGCAGGGGGGTGTTAGCCTCCGGTGACAATTGGTCCTTGAGCCGCGCGGAGGGCGCCCCCATGAGCAAGGACTCCCTGACCATCACCGACAACCGAACCGGCAAGAGCTACGAGATCCCGATCCAGGAGGGAACCGTCAAGGCTATCGACCTGCGCCAAATCAAGGTCTCCGCCGAGGACTTCGGGCTCATGACCTACGATCCGGCCTTCACCAACACCGCGTCCTGCAAGAGCCGTATCACCTTCATCGACGGGGACCGCGGGGTCCTGAACTACCGGGGCTATCCCATCGGGCAGCTTGCCGAGCGAAGCACCTACCTGGAGACGGCCTACTTGATCCTGCACGGGGAACTGCCCACGAAGTCGGAGTATGAGGCCTGGCTCTACAACATCACCCATCACACTATGGTCCACGAGAACATCAAGGAGCTGATGGGCGGGTTCCGCTACGATGCCCACCCTATGGGCATGCTGATCTCGACGGTGGCCGCGCTCTCGACTTTCTACCCCGAGGCCAAGCACATTCGCGACCGTCAAAACCGACAAGCCCAGATCTTCCGGCTCATCGCCAAGATGCCCACCCTGGCCGCATTCGCCTACCGACACTCGGTGGGGCTGCCCTACGCCTCCCCGGACAACGACCTAAGCTACTGCGCCAACTTCCTGCAGATGATGTTCAAGGTAGGGGGTCACTACCCGGTGAACCCCGTGCTAGAACGGGCCTTGGAAGTGCTCTTCATCCTGCACGCCGACCACGAGCAAAACTGCTCCACTTCGGCCATGCGGGGCGTGGGCTCCTCGGAGGTGGACCCGTACTCCTCCACCGCCGGCGCTATCGCCGCTCTTTATGGCCCCCTTCACGGAGGGGCCAACGAGCAGGTCCTGCGCATGCTGCACGAGATTGGCTCCAAGGACCGAGTGCCGCAGTTCATCAAGGAAGTGAAAGCCAGCGGGGGAGAGGTGCGCCTCATGGGCTTCGGACACCGGGTCTACAAGAACTACGATCCGCGGGCCAAGATCATCAAGATCATGGCGGACCAGGTGTTCCAGGTCACCGGCCGTAACCCACTCTTGGACATCGCCTTGGAGCTGGAGCGGATCGCGCTCGAGGACGAGTACTTCGTGAAGAGGAAGCTCTATCCGAACGTCGACTTCTACTCGGGCCTCATCTACCAGGCCATGGGCTTTCCGGTGGACATGTTCCCCGTTCTCTTCGCCATTCCTCGCACCTCGGGCTGGCTGGCCCAGTGGGACGAGATGCTCGAGGACAAGGATCAGAAGATCGCACGCCCGCGCCAAGTCTACCTGGGCGCCGGCCGGCGCGACTACCTGACGCTCGAGAAGCGCACCTAGGGGGTGGCGATTCGGGCCGCCACCCGACCCGCGGTTCGCGCCGCGGGGGGGGCGAGTGCCTCCTCGCTGGGGCCGGCGGGACTCCGGGGCCCGGGGGGAATGCCCAACCCGTGGTCCCAGTCCGTATGGGGGGCGCGGTTCAGGACGAACCACTGCCAGACGATCTCGCGGTAGGTGTGCTGCGTGACCCCCAACTCCTGGTAGAGAGGCCGGAGCTTGAGGTGCAGCCGCCGAAGGTTGTAGAAAGGAACGCTCGGGAAGTAGTGGTGCTCGGCGTGGTAGTTCGAGTAGACAAAGAGGAAGTCCCAGATGCGGCTGGGCTTCATCACCGTGGACCACTTCAGGGGATGGGCAGGATCGATGTTGTAGTGCTGGCCCAGACGGTTCAGGGTGAAGGCAATCGGGAAGACCAGGAAATAGGGGACGACCTGGACGCGCAGCATGGGGCCCAGGCCGCCGAGCCTGAGAAGCGTGATCATGACGGAGAACTGCACGACCAAGGTCGCCAGGCGCTCGCGCTTTATCGTTTGCCGCAGCGCTTCGGGATAGGATTTGGCCTCCCGGGCCGCGGCCCGGAAGTAGAGGGGCATGAGAACGGGTGTGCAGTAGAGCAGCTTGAACCAGCGGGCGTTCCGCTTGGGTGAAAGCCAGTGACGCTTGGGATCGTCCTCGCCGGAACCCAGGTTGTCGTGATGGTCAAGGTGCCAGCGCGTGAACTGGCTGGCCGAGATCCCGCTCGTGATGGCGTATACGAGCCCGAGAGCGCGGTTCCAGCCCTCGCGCCGGGACTGGAAGACGGAATGGTGGACCACCTCGTGAAGCAGGGTGGTCATGTTGAAGAAGGTGAAGCCCTGGAGTATCGCAACCGGAATCCAGTAGAGGGGGTCGGTCAGTTGCCAGAGGGCAATGCCGCACACGGCCACGATCCCGAACTGCCGGGCCGCGTAGAGCAGGTGGCGGGGTGCGCCGCGCCGGTGCAGCGCCTTCAGCTCCTCGTGGGGAATCGCCCCTCGGAGCCGATCCTTGAAGGCCTCCACCTGCTTCCAATAGTAGTGCGACTTCACGCCTTCGATTCTAACAGGGGCAGGGTCCCGAGCGGAAACGCGGCCGGCCACGGTCGCGCGAGCCGCGGCCGGCCGAGGCGGGGACTAGCGCGGATCGCGGTAGCGCGGCGCCTCCTCGTAGATCACCCGGTCGTCGCCGTCGTGACCGTACTTCCTGTTCTCGTACCGCTCCCGATCGCCATAGCGGTCGTCCCGGTCGCGGTAGGCCGGGCCCGCGGCCGCATAAGAGCGTCGATAGCTGGCGTCGTAACCCCGGCGGTAGCCGGCCCGATAGTCCCACCGGGGACCCATCCAGCCGTGATAGCCATGGTCCCCGTCGCGGTACTCGCCGTGCTGCCAGAAACTGAACCTCTTGCCCCGACGCCCGTCCTTGAGGCCGTGCTCGGCGCCGTCCTGCGCGCCGCGGTCATAGCCGTAGCGATAGGAGTCGTGACCGTCGTACCCGTGGTCAGAGCCCACCTCAATCCCGATCCCGAAGCGGCTATCGGCCTTGGCCTGGGCAGGGACCGCCGCCACTCCCGCCGCCGTCAGCCCTATCGCCGCCCAGAATGCCGTTCTCATGGTTGTCCTCCTAGGCCCCTCTCAGGGGGACTCGGAGGGGAGTGTTGCAACAGACATGCCGTCGGCCCTAGCGGACTAAGTTCCCGGAGATACACGGCTTTCGGCCAAGCGGGGCACGGACCGGACTGTCCCCGCGAGGCGACGCGGACGTGTCCGCAGATCTCCCATCCCGCCTTACGGGCGGATATACTCCCGAAACACGTTCTTGCTGCGGAGACGATGAACCCCCCCGGCCTTTATCGCGATGATCAGGTCGAGCGTGGCCGAGCCGCCCAGCCGGCGCGGCTCGAGCTCAACCCCAGGGGCATGCTCGCTCGCCGTCACGTCGGGGAACGGCCGCGCTCGGGCCAAACCAAGCTCGGGCAGATCACGGATGTTAAGCCTCCCATGGCCCGCCCCGCCCCGCCCCTCCCACCCGCGCCCCTTCCCCATCCCCTCTCATTAGAGAAGTACGGGGGCGAACGGATCGCTCCCGAACCAGTTTGGGTCCCCTGAGCCATGGCCAACTACACGGTCCGCGTGCCCAACGGGAAGGAATATGGCCCTGTGGACCTGGCCATGGTCAAGAAGTGGCACGCGGAGGGGCGCATCGGCAAGGACGCGCTGGTCTGGGAGGAGGGTGCCCCGGAGTGGGTGCCCCTGCCCCGCATACTCGAACCGGACAGCGTCACCCGGCCCGTGCGCCGCCCCTCGCCCGCGGCCGAGCCCCGCTCGGCCGTCAGTCCGCGGTCCCGGACGACCGCCTCCCCGACCAGTGGCGCGATCCTGCTCGTCGGTTCTCTGATCGTGGTGGCGGCGGGGGTGGCGGTGTTGCTTGCCTACGGACTGCCGATCCTGCAAAGGCGGCGTGCACTCGCCGAGATCCAACAGCACACGTCCCCGGAGCGACGGTTCGTGGACAACGACCTCGGCCTCGCCGTCGAGCTCCCGGAGGGCTGGTGGATGCTCCTCCCCGAGAGCTCCCTGGTGGTGGCGCCTGAGGCCCGGCTCAAGCTCGCGGAGCCCGCGCTCGGCGCCTTCGCGGTCCTGATCGTGGAGCCGCTCCCCCGCGGGATGGGGGGCTCCCTCGACAAGTTCGTGGATCACCTTCGCGAGGCTCGGCGTCCGCGCTATCCCGACGAGAAGGAGCTGGGCCGGTCCGATATCACCGTCGGTAAACATCCCGCCCGCCTGGTTCAAACCACATGGGCCGCCGACGGTCAAGAGGCGCGGGGCTCCACCGCGGTCTGGCGCGACGGCTGGAACTACTTCGCCCTGCGGTCTTGGTGCCCGAGCCGGGAAGCTTCGCGGATGGCCCCCGAGCTCGAGGCCCTCCTCCGGGGGGTGTTGATCAAGGGCGTGCTCTCGGCGCGCGTCCGCCAGGTGGTGGACCAGCTCGTGCTCGAGGCGCCGGAGCTGTCGCGGCCCGCGGCCGAGGCCCTGGTCCAGGATCGCTTGAGCAGCGGTCAGAAGGCGGACGACCTTGCCCAGACCCATGTGCAAACGGTGAGCCGGGGCTTGCATGCCCTGAGTACCGAGGAGACGCGTGCTCTGTCTGAGATTTACGCCCAGGTGTACGCCCCCATCCCCGAGGCGGAGCGGGTTCGCTTGGCCCGCTACATCGAGCGGGTGAAGGAGGGTGAGTTTGTGCGCCCCGAGGAGGGGCAGGCTATGCGCCAGCTCCTGCGCGACGGGGTCATGGGGCTTCCCGGGGACGTCCGCGTCCGGCTGCAGGCCTTGAACGAGAAAGCCATCGCGGCCGGCCTCTCCGGGTCGTGACCAACCAGCGCGATCGCTTTGAGGACTTCGCCCAGCGCTTTGCGGAGCGTGTCCGAGGCGTCACCCCCGGTCTCGGGGAAGGCTACGGGCAGGCCATCCGTGACCTCTTCACCCGCGGGGTGACGGGGAAGGGCCTGCGGGAGCTGCTAGAGCAGGAGACCAGCGATACCTACCGTTTCTTCACCCGCGAGATCGACTTCTCGGATGTGACTGTCCAGGCCTGGTACAAGCAGCCGCCCCTGGCCCTCTGGCGCATCTTCCTGGCCATGGCCTACCGCTTGAGCCCCTGGCGGCGGATCCTCTTTGCGATCGCGGCCCCCGTGCTGCTTCTGGCCTGGGTGAGGTTCTTCTTCTCCTTGGCCGCGGAAGGCCCCTGGTCCCTCCATTTCTTCTTCGGCTGGGAGAACTGGATGCTCTATGCCTCCACCATCCTCTTCTTCCTGCTCGTCCTGGAACTGCGGGACAAGTTAGGCCTCAAGGGGGACCTGGAGGTGGCGCGCCAGATTCAGTTCGGCCTCCTCCCCTTCGAGCCCTTCGCGCGGGACGGAACGAGCATAGTGACGTCCATGCGTCCGGCCAACACCGTGGGCGGCGACTACTTCGACATCATCGAGCTGGGCGACGGTCAAGTCTCGGTGGTGGTGGGGGACGTGGCCGGGAAGGGCATGCCCGCGGCCCTCCTCATGGCCCTCCTCCAGGGCAGCCTGCGCACGCTCATCACGGCCGGACTGCGCGGCCCCGAGCTGCTGAGCAAGCTCAACGCCCACCTCTGCGCCAACATCCCGTCCAACCGTCTCATCACCTTCTTTTACGGGGAACTAGACACGGCTCGCGGCGGCCTGCGCTACATCAACGCCGGTCACAACCCGCCTGTCTTGATCCGGGCTGCGGGGGAGCTCGAGCACTTGGCGGCCACGGGTCTGGCCCTCGGGGTTATGCCGGGCACCATATTCGAGGCCATGCGGACGGAGATCGAGCCGGGGGACCGCCTCTTCCTCTATACGGACGGCGCGACCGAGGCTTTCAACGCCCGCGACGAAGAGTACGGTGAGGAGCGGCTCCAGGCTTACCTCCTGGCCCACCGCGGCATGTCCCACCGGGACCTGATCGATGGCCTCACCGCCGACGTCCTCCAGTTCTGCGGCCCCGTACGGCTGAAGGACGACATGACCTTCCTGTCCCTGAGCCGTGAGGGTTGACCACCCCGATCGTGCCCATAGCCGTGCTCGATGACCCGGCGTTTCGACCAGAGAGAGACCCGCGGCCCCGCCCGTCTACTCTGAGCGCCCATGGGTAAACGCAAGCCCAGCCCGCCACGTCAGCCACTCCCCATGAAGAAGGGCGGGGATTGGAGAAAGCCCGCGAAGCCCGGGCGGGGCCGCCGATGCTAGGATACGCCGCATAAGCCAGAAGTCGGGCACGGCGGTGCGACCCCGCCGGGAGGCAACGTGGAGGGCGCTCTCGTCCTGGTCGGGTTGATGATCCTGGCCCTGGCCGTGGTCGGGCCTCTCCTGGCCGTGGTGGCCTTGGTCCGCACACGACGGTTCCAGAGCCGCATCGAGAAACTGCAGGCCGATCAGGGCGCGCTGGAGACACGTTTCGCGGCCTTTCTCAAGATAAACATGGCGGAGCGGGCGCGTCCCGCCGAAGGTCCCGGGGCCGCGCCGACACCCTCTCCTCTGGTTCAGAGTCCCCCCCCCACGCCTCCGGCTCCCGCTGCCCCTCCCCGCCCGGCGACCCCCGTCGTCGCTCCCCCGGTGGCGGCCCCCCCCGCGCCCTCACCGGAACGGCCGGCGCCGCCCGCAACGCCCCCCCCGCGGCCTCCGCGCCCGGCGCCGCCGCCTCCCTCCACGCCGGTCTTCGACTGGGAGAGCCTGCTCGGCCTCAAAGGCGCCGCTTGGCTCGGGGGCATCGCTCTCGTCGTCGCCGCCATCTTCCTCGCAAAGATGGCTTACGACCGCGGCTACTTCACGCCCGAACTGA
Organism: Vicinamibacteria bacterium; assembly: GCA_035570235.1. Taxonomy (NCBI): domain Bacteria; kingdom Pseudomonadati; phylum Acidobacteriota; class Vicinamibacteria; species Vicinamibacteria bacterium. The sequence continues at coordinate 41,935 of DATMML010000051.1, forward strand.
GGATGGTCTCGATGCTGGGGGCCGGCATCGGCGGTCTGGTGTGGGCGGAGCTGAGCCTTCGCAAGGGGTACGCGACGACCGCCAACGCCGTCTCGGGGGCGGCCATCGCGATTCTCTACATCGCCCTCTACGCGGGCCACGCCCTGTGGCACCTGCTCGCGACCGCACCCACTTTTGGCATGATGATCCTGGTCACGATCGTGGCGGGCTTGGTCGCCATCCGGTACGACGCCGTCTTCACGGCGGTCCTGGGACTGGTTGGCGGCTTCGCGACCCCCATCTCGCTGTCGACTGGCGAGGACCGTCCGGTCAGCCTCTTCTCCTACATCCTGCTCCTGAACCTCGGTCTCCTGGCTGTGGCCGTGAAGAGGGGCTGGCACAGCCTCGTGCTTCTGGGGCTCCTGGGGACCTTCGCGCTCGAGGTCGGATGGTTCGGGAAGTTCATGTCTCCCGAGAAGATGATCGTGGGCCTCCTGGCCTTCTTACTCTTTGGCCTGCTTTACCTCTTTCTGCCCACCCTCGCCGGCGAGGAGGAGCAGCCGACGTTGCGGCTGGTGGGGGGCCTTGGGGTTGCGGTGTCGTTCTTGTTTGGAGTCTTGATAGCGGGCAACGGCGCCTACATCCGCGAATGGGAGCTGCTCTTCGGCTACCTCGCCCTCCTCGACGCGGCCCTCATCGCGGTGGCCCTCTTCCGCCGCCGGACCGTACTGCTCCTGAGCGGTGCCGTGGCCACCGGCGCCACCCTCTTCGTCTGGGCGGTGCAGGGTATCCCCGCGGCCGGCGTCTGGGGCCCGACGCTCGCGGCCATCGCTCTCGCCACCCTCTTGAACGCCCCCGTTCGATTGGGTCGCCTCCTCGCGCCCGAGCGCGTTGAGGAAGACCGATCGACCTTCGAAGGGGCGGGCATCGCGGCTGGTGCGGGCTTGGGGCTCTTCGCCCTCGCGTTCGTGATGCGCACCCCCGGGGACCCGCTCTGGCCCTTTGTCGCCCTCCTCGGCGCCCTGATCGCCCTGTTCGTTGAGCGGAGCGGCGAGCGGCGACTCGCCGGGGTTGCGCTCCTGGGGCCACTCGCTCTGGCTCTCCTCATCCAGGTCTGGTTGCACCACCGATCGGGGGGGGAAACACTGCTGCGGAACTTGAGCGTACCCCTGCTGCTCGCGATCACGGTGTCCCTGGTGGCGGCCCGGCGGGCGGAGGCGCCGGTGAACGCCAACGAGGACGAAGCGGGAGTGGTCGGCGCGACGCTCATCGCCGTCGCCGGCCTCTTCGCTTGTCTCGTCTCCCCGGAGCTGGGCCGCGATCCGGGGCCGCTTTTTGTAGCCCTGGCAATCACGCTCGTCCTGCTCGTCGCCTCTGCCCTACGCCGCGACTGGACGTGGCTCCTGCCTGGGGGCCTGCTTCTGGCTGCGTTGTTCGCGACCGCTTGGCAATTCGCCTTCTTTCATCCTCCCCAGGATCTGGTTGTCGTCTTACCGGGCGACACCGCCTTTTACCTCGCCTTCCTGGGCCTTCCCTTTGTGATGCCGGCGCGGATCGTGAACCTGTGGAAGATGCGCCCCGCACCCTGGCTCGCGTCTGCCCTCGCGGGGCCCGCTTTCTTCCTCCCCCTCCACGACTCGCTCGTACGAAGCTGGGGTAAAGGGATGATCGGCCTCCTGCCCCTCGCCATGGCCGCGCTGACCGTGCCGGCGCTGGCCGGGATTTCGCGGCGCTTCGTGGCCCGCGCGGGGGATCGGGAGGGGGAGGGGCACCGCCTGCGCTACATGGCGCTCTTCGCGGCCGTTGCCTTGGGTCTCGTTGCCGTAGCCATCCCCTTGCAGCTCGACCGGCAGTGGATCACCGTGGGCTGGGCCCTGGAGGCCGCCGCCGTCTTCTGGCTTTTCGGCCGGCTGCCCCATCCCGGGCTGAAGACGTTCGGCGCCCTGCTTTACGGCCTCGTAGGCGTGCGGCTCCTGCTGAATTGGGATAACGTCCTGCGCTATGAGGCCCGTGGGGGGCCGATCTTCAACTGGCTCCTCTACACGTACGGTGTCCCCGCGCTTTGTTGCCTCCTCGGCGCCGCTGCCCTCGCGCGGGCGGAAACGACGCCGGGCAGCCGGCGCTACCTCGCGCCAGCGGTGTCGCTCCTCGGCCTCGTTCTGATCTTCGTCCTCATCAACCTGGAGGTCGTGGACTTCTACTCCGCCCAGCGCTACCTCGAGTTCACGACGGAGCGGGCGCTGGCCCGGGACCTCACGATGTCGGTGGCCTGGGCGCTCTATGCCACGATCCTGCTCGTGATCGGGTTCTGGCGCGAGCGGCAAGCGCTGCGCTTCCTTTCTCTGGGATTCCTCGGTCTGACCGTGGCCAAGGTGTTCCTCTACGACCTCTCCACCCTGGCCGGCATCTACCGCGTCCTCGCGCTGCTCGCCTTGGGTGTTGTCTCCATCGTGGTCTCGCTGCTCTACGGGCGAGCGTTGCGGCAAAAGGAGCGTCCCACGTGATGCGTCCCCGGCTGGGCTGGGTGATGAGCGCGGGCTGGGGAGCGGCCTTGGCGCTGGCCCCCCTCCCCGCACCCGGACAAACGCCGGATCCCGACGGGGAGCGCTCTGCCTGGCACTTCAGGCGCGGCGTGAGCCTGACCTCGGCGGGGTCGGGGCCGACCCCCTCCTTCGCCGCGCTGCCCTTGCCCCCCGAGGTGGGAGCGCGTTGCCAGCCCCAGCTCGAGGACGTGCGCCTTCTGGCCGCGGACGGTCATGAAGTCGCCTATGTCGTGGATCGCGTCGTCGAACGAGAGATGCAGACCGCGGTGCACGGTCGCCTGGTGGACACGCGGACGGAGAGGAAAGAGCGCACGGTGTGGGTGGTCGACCTTGGGGAGCCGCGCGACTTTGATGACATCACCCTCGAGATCCACGAGCAGGACTTCGTGAAGCGGCTTCTCGTCGAGGCTTCGGAGGGGGCGCAGTCCTGGCGTACGCTGCGCACGGATGCCGGCGTCTTCGACCGGCCCTGGAACGTCCGCGTCCACCACACGTCGATCGATTTCCCGGAGCCGATCCGGGCCCGTTACCTGCGCCTGTCCGCCGACGATCGGCGCTCGAAGCCGATCGTGCTGACCGGGGTGACCGTCTTGAGCCGCCGGCGGCTGCCCGCCGAGGCTTGGGAGCGGCCGGTGGAGCTCAGGCCCGCCGGTTCCGGGGGGGGCGTCAGCCGATACCTTCTGGAACTACCGCCCTCGTTCCCCCTGGAACGGCTTGAAATCGCCTCCGACGATCCGGCCTTCTCGCGGCGGGTGGTGCTGTACGACGTCCCCCGCCCGGAGGGGCAGGGGGTGAGGACAATCTTGGGGGAGGCGCTCCTCTACCGGCTGCAGATCGAGGACGAAGCCCTTTCCGGCGAGTCGCGGGTGCTGCCGGTGCGCCGCGGCCATTCGGGGGAGCTCGTCCTCGAAATTCACGACGGGGACAGCCCTCCCCTGCACAACCTGCGCGTGTTGGCGTCGGCTCCCGCCACGCGGCTACTCTTCCCGGCTCTTTCTGGGCCCCTGACCCTCTACTACGCGAACGAAGCCACCCGCGCCCCCGCTTACGACCTGGAGACGCTTAAGGGGAGGATCGGCCTAGCTCCCCTCTACGCTTTGGCGGCGCTGGGACCGGAGGTGGAGAACCCTCGCTACCAAAAGCCGCCCCCCCTCCCCTTCACCGCCCCCCGCGGCGCTCTCTTGGATGTCGCCCGCTGGAGAGCGACCCGCCCCTTCACCGTCTCCGATCACGAGGACCTCTACACCCTGACCCTGGCGGGGGAGGACCTGGGCCTCCTGCGCGATGACCTGGGGGACCTCCGTATCGTTGACGAGGAGGGGCGGCAGGTCCCTTACGTCCTCGAGCCGGTGGCCTCGGAGGCTCGCGTGACCCTCGCTTTTGCGAAAGAACCGGGGGCCACCTCCGAGCGTCGGGCCGTCACGCGCTGGCGGCTCGCCGTCACCCCGACCTCCGGGGTCACTCTGCCGCTTCCGTTCGCGGTGCTACAGCTCGGGTTTCGCGACACCTTCTTCGCTCGGCCCGCCCGCTTGTTGACGCCGGCCGCTTCGGGCGGGGGCGGCGCTGAGAGGGTCGTCTTCAACGGCACCCTGGCCGCCCCCGCCAGCCGGCCGCGCGCGCCCGGGGGGATTCGTCTCGGGGTCGGCGGCGCCACCGAAGCGCCGATTGTGCTCGCCCTGGACGGTCTCCGTCAGGGAGAGTTCTTCCTCGAGATCAACGAAGGGGACAATGTCCCCTTGACCCTCGCGGAGTGTCGGGGCGTTGTGCGCGTGCCACGTCTCGCCTTCAAGGCCTCGCCCGGCGCCTATCGGGTCTTGCTCGGCAACGGCGCGGCCGGGGCGCCGCGCTACGACATCGCAACCCTGCGCCAGGAAATCCTGGCCTACTCGGCGCTGCCCCTCGAGGCGGCCGGGACCTTGCCCAACCCGGCCTTCCGCCGGCGGGCCCGTGATTACTTGCAGGATGCGCCGCCCACCCTCCTCCTTTGGGGCACGCTGCTCGCGGCGGTGGTTGCCCTCCTGTTCCTGACCGCTCGCATTCTCCGCCAACCCCCGGATCCCTCGGCTCCTTGAGACCGTTTCCGCGCGCCACGGGTATCCTCCGGCAACACTCCGCTGCCCCCGGTAGCCTCGGAGGCTGGCGGCCGGGCGCAATCCGGCCAAGCGCCGCAGGCATGCCGTCGATGACGGTCACCACAATATTCAATCGGTGAGTGCTCGGGCGCTCGCTCCTTCCCATCCGGGGCCGGCCCTGAGCCCGGCTGCGCGGTGCGGTTCCCGTTCCCGGTGATCTGCACTAGACTGCTACCGCGTCTTCTCGACCCTCGCAGGAGGACTCATGACTTCGTCGAACACCAGCGTCACGTCCGCGCTTACCTATCTCGAGCAACACACGCCCGAGTTCCTAAAGACCCTGGTGACCATGTCCCGGATTCCCAGCGTCTCCGCCACCGGTTATCCCGCCGCGGAAGTGCGGCGGTCCGCGGTGGCCGTGGCCGACGCCCTGCGCGCGGCCTCGGTGGAGCACGTGCAGATCCTCGAGATCCCGGGCGTGCATCCCTATGTCTACGGGGACTGGCTCCACAAGCCCGGCGCCCCCACCATTCTTCTCTACGGACACCACGACGTACAGCCCGAGGGCCGCCCGGAGAAGTGGATCTCGCCCCCTTTCGAGCCCACGGAGCGGAACGGGCGGCTGTACGGCCGGGGCACCTGCGACGACAAGGCGGGGGTCATGGCCCATGTGGCGGCAGTGGCCTCGTACCTGCGGTCCGCGGGCTCCGTTCCCTGCAACGTCAAGTTCATCATCGAAGGGGAGGAGGAGATCGGCTCCGAGAACCTGGGGAAGTTCCTCGAAAAGTACAAGGGCATGATGGCGGCCGACTTCATCGTCCTCTCCGACACCGCCAACTTCGATACCGGCGTCCCGGCCTTGACCTACCAGCTCCGCGGCATCTGCCAAGTGGACGTGGAGGTCACGTCTCTGGGACAGCCGCGCCACAGCGGGATGTGGGGGGGGCCGGTGCCCGACCCGGTGCAGGTCCTCTGCCGGCTCATCGCCGATCTTCAGGGGAAGAACGGGGAGCTGAACGTGCCCGGGCTGTACCGGAAGGTCGCCCGGCCCAGCGCGAAGCAGCTCGCCCGCCTGCGCAGGCTCCCCTTCAACCAAGCGAAGTTCAAGCGCGAGGCGGGCATGATGCCGGGGATGACGCTGGCGGGTGAGAAGGGCTACTCCGTCTATGAGAAGCTCTGGACCCGCCCTTCGCTGACCGTCATCGCCATGGAGTCCCACGCCATACAGGGCTCCTCGAACCAGATCGTCGACTCGGCCCGCGCCCGTCTCTCGTTGCGGACCGTCCCCAAGATGGACTCCCGGGAGGCAGGTCGGCTGCTGGTCCGGAAGCTGACCGCCCGGCCCCCCTACGGGGCCAAGGTCACGGCCACCGTCACCGGGGGCACGCCCTGGTGGACCACCGACCCCGAAGGCCCGGCCTTCGAGGCGGCCCGGCGCGCGTTAAAGGCCGGCTTCGGCAAGGAGACGGCCATGATCGGGGCCGGCGGCTCCATCGGCTTCGTGGGGCCCTTCGCCACCCTCCTTCGGGGCGCGCCCTGCCTTCTCATGGGCGTGGAGGATCCCGCCTGCAATGCCCACTCCGAAAACGAGAGCCTGCATCTCGGGGACTGGGTGAAGTGCATGAAGGCGGCCATCCACCTCTACGACGAGCTGTCCCGCGTCCCCCCTCGGAGCTGACGGGGAAGCTCGTTTCGGAGGGAGGCCGCGACGAGCTCGATGGAGTGGACCGTGGGGAGGGGGTGTCCAGCGCGTGCCAGCCCGCTCCGGAGCTGCAACAGGCAGCCGGGGTTCCCGGTGGCCACTACCGTTGCTCCGGCCTTGATCACGTTCTGCGCCTTGCGATCGCCGAGCTGGCGGGCGGCCTCCGGCTCCACCAGGTTGTAGATCCCCGCCGACCCGCAGCAGATGGCGTCCTCTCCCACCTCCACCACCTCGAGGCCGGGGATGCCGGCCAAAAGCTGCCGCGGTTGTGCGCGGACCCCCTGGGCGTGCTGCAGATGGCAGGAGTCATGGTAGGCGACGCGCAGGGGGAGGGGGTGACGCCGAGCCTGGGGCGTGAGCTCGCAAAGCAGTTCCGAGACGTCCTTGCACTTTGCGGAAAACGTCCGCGCCCTCTCCGCGAACTCCGGGTCGTCGCGGAGCAGCCAGCCGTACTCCTTCATGGTGGAGCCGCAGCCCGCGGCGTTGATGACCACGGTATCGACCCCTTCCTTCTCGAAGGCCTCGATCGTGCGCCGCGCCAAGGCCAGCGCGGCCTCCTCCTGTCCCGCGTGCACCAGGAGCGCGCCGCAGCAGGGGGGGGAGGAGGGAGCGATCACCTCGCAGCCCTCCGCGGCCAGCACCCGGGCGGTGGCGGTGTTTACGTCCGCAAAGAAGATTCGCTGCACGCATCCCCGCAGCAGACCGACCCGTCGCCGGGGTGGGCCCTCCGCGGGTGTCCGCTGCGCTAGCCCCGCTCCCAGCTCGGCCAACGAGAGGGGGGGCAGCAGCGCCTCCATGGCGCGGAGACGCGCGGGCAGAAGGTCGAGGAGACCGGAGCGCCGCAAGAGCCAGCACAGGCCGGATGCCTGGTAGAGCCAGAGGGGTACCGCCAACGCCCGCAGTCGAGCCGGATGGGTGAAAACCGCGAAGAGCATCCGGCGGAAGAGCCGGTCCGACCATGCCCGCGGGTGGTTCTTCTCGATCTGCGCGCGCGTGGCCTCGATCAGCTTGCCGTATTGCACCCCCGAGGGGCAGGCGGTCAGGCAGGCCATGCAGCCTAGGCAAAGGTCGATGTGGCGAACGAAGGTCTCCGTCATTCCGGTCTGGCCTTCCAGCCCCATCTTCATCAAATAGATGCGGCCTCGGGGCGAGTCCATCTCTTGGCCCCAGAGGGCGTAGGTCGGGCAGGTGGGGAGGCAGAAGCCGCAATGCACGCAGTCCTCGATGAGGTCGAGGGAGGGAGGGTGGTGGTGGTCGAAGATGCCGGTCGGGGAACCGGGCTCCGGACTGGGAGCCGCCGGAGGGGGGGCCATCAGATCCCTCCCACGAAGCGCCCCGGGTTCAGCAAGGCGGCGGGGTCGAACTGCTCTTTGACGCGATGCATGAGGGGAAGGGCATCGCCCGGCGCACCCCAGGCCTCCGCGCCCGCCCTGGCTTCGGGGGGACAGTGCAACACGGCGAGCGATCCCTCCTCGGCCTCGACCCCCTGGCGGAGGGCGCGCAGGACGTCCAGGAGCGCCGCCGTCGAACCCTCCAGCCGAAGCCAGGCCAGACCGCCGGCTTGGGCGACCATCCGCCAGGAGAGGCCCCCCCGCTCCGCTTCCCGCCCCACGCGCTCGCAGAGCATCCCGAGCCGCGTGGGCACCACGGCCAACCGGCAGACCACGGCTGGCTCCGCTCCCGCCCAGAGCGCCTCCCGCGCCTCCCAGACCTCCGCGGGAGCCTCTGCCGGCTTGGTGGCCACCAGCCCCTGAAGCTCCTCCACCCGCGCCTCCAGAGCCGCCTCTTCCCCTTCGAAGCGGATGTCGACGCCGAGCGATCCCCCTTCTTGGGCCCGGATCTGAAGCCCGGTCGGAACCAGCGTCGAGTCCAACACCGCCAGGATCACCTGGCTCACGGCCTCGGCCGTAGGCAGGACGAAGCTCAGGTTGCGGACCCGGCGGGGGAGGGGATACAGCCGGAAGGTCGCCTCCGTGATCACGGCCAGGGTCCCCAGGGAGCCCGCCATGAGCTTGGGCAGATCGTAGCCGGCGACGTTCTTCACCACTCTGCCCCCACTCCGGGCCAGAGTTCCGTCCGCCAAAGCCACCGTGATCCCCACCACCAGGTCCCGCATGGCCCCGAAGCGCACGCGCAGGGCGCCGCTGTCGTTGGTGGCCAGGACGCCGCCGATGGTGGCTCGGTCCGGCCAGAGGGGATCCAGGGACAGCCTCTGGCCATGCGCGGCCAAGCTTCGTTGGAAGCCGGCCACCGTGCAGCCCGCCTCGACCGTGGCCGTCATGTCCGCCCAGGGGTGGTCCACGACACCCTCGAGGCGGCGGGTGGAAAGGATGGCGTCGAGTCCGCGGGGAGGATTGCCCCACTCCATCTTCGTGCCCCCCCCGCGGGGGGCCAGGCGCAGGCCCAGCTCCTGAGCGTGGCGGAGCACGGCCGCCAGCTCGGCGGCAGTGCCGGGCTCGATCACGGCCCGGGGGAGCACGCCCGCCACCGCATCCGCGGGGGTGGCCGGCCGTAGGTGGGCCGCCCCCACCACCTCACCGAGGCGGGCCCAGCCCCCTTCCCGGATCCCGGGCTCAGAAGAGCTGGGCGACACCGGCGACCTCCAGAGGGTGCGGCTGGTAGGGCCCTCGCCTCTCGCCACAGAGCCGGGGACGGGGGAACACCTTCTCGGGATTGGAGAGTCGCTCGGGGTCGAAGGCGCAACGGACGAGCTGCATGGTCTCCAGGTCCGGCTCCGCGAACATCACGGACATGAACGCCTTCTTTTCCTCGCCCACGCCGTGCTCCCCCGTGATGGAGCCTCCGGCCTGCACGCAAAGCTTGAGAATATCGGAGGCCAACTCCTCCGCGAGGTGCTCTTGTCCGGGCACTCGGCGGTCGTAGAGTACCAGGGGGTGCAGGTTGCCGTCCCCCGCGTGGAACACGTTGGCCACGCGCAGGCCGACGGCGGCCGACCGTCGCTCGATCTCGCGGAGGATGCGGGAGAGGCTCGTGCGCGGGATGACGCCGTCCTGGACGATGTAGTTGGGGGAGATGCGGCCCATGGCCGCGAAGGCGGCCCGGCGACCCTTCCAGACCAGGGCCCGCTCCGCCTCGGACTGCGCCCGCCGGATCTCCCAGGCTCCGCAGGAGGTACAGAGGCCCTCCACTCGCTCCATGAGCAGCTGTACCTCGCCGCGGGGACCGTCCAACTCGACCAGGAGAAGTCCTTGGCAGCGGGGGTAGCCGGCGTGGACCGCCGCCTCCGCCGCCTCCAGGGCCAGCGCGTCCATCATCTCGATCGCGGCGGGAAGGATGCCGGCGGCGATGATCTCGCTGACCGCCGTCCCCGCCTCGTCCGTAGAGTTGAAGGCGGCGAGGAGGGTCTGGACGCTCTGGGGCCGTTTCAGTATTCGCAGCGTGATCTTGGTCGCGATGCCCAGGGTGCCCTCGGAGCCGACGAACACGCCGCACAGGTCGTACCCTGGCCGGTCCAAGCTCTTGCCGCCGAGATGGACGAGCGACCCATCCGGAAGCACGATCTCCAGCCCCAGCACATGGGTGGTGGTGAACCCGTACTTGAGGCAGTGCGCTCCCCCCGAGTTCTCGGCCACGTTCCCCCCCACCGTGCACACCGACTGCGACGAGGGGTCGGGGGCGTAGAAGTACCCGTGGGGCGAGACCGCCTGTGTGACATGCGCGTTGATCACGCCGGGCTCGACCACCACCCGCGCGTTGGGTATGTCCACTTCGAGAATGTGGTTGAGACGGGCTAGGCTGATGACGATCCCGTCCGCCACCGGGAGGGCCCCTCCGCTCAGCCCCGTGCCCGCTCCCCGGGCCACGAAGGGGATACGCTCCCGGTGGCAGACGCGGAGGACGCCTTGAACTTGCTCCGTGGAGGAGGGGAGGAGCACTGCCCCCGGCACCACCCGAAAGTTGGTGAGGCCGTCGCACTCGTAGGTACGGAGCTCTTCGGGTCGCGTGATGAGGCCCCCGTCGCCGACGATCGACCGGAACGCGTCGACGGCGCGAGGGTCCATGGGCCTCCCTCTTTTATGCCCTTCCCCCACCCCGGTCAAGCCGTTCGCCGGGGCCAGGCTCGCCACGGCCGGGGTTGACCCGGCCCGGGCGCCTCGGTATCGTTCGCAAGATTCCCGGAGAACGCATGCCGACGGTCGGTCTCTTCATCCCCTGCTACGTCGAGCAGTTCTACCCGCAGGTGGGGGTGGCAACGCTGGAAGTGCTCGCGCGGCAAGGTGTCCGCGCGGAGTACCCCGAGGACCAGACCTGCTGCGGCCAGCCCATGGCCAATTCGGGCTGCGCCTCCGATGCCCGGCCGATGGCGGAGCACTTCCTCCGGCTGTTCCGTGGCTACGACTACGTGGTCGCGCCCTCGGGGAGCTGCGTCTCCATGATCCGCCATCACTACGATCAATTCCTGGGAGGCCAGCCGGGGTTCGAGCACCTCCAACGGTCGACCTACGAGCTGTGCGAGCTTCTCACCGATGTGCTGGGGGTTGGCGGCCTGAAGGGACGCTTCCCTCACAGGGTGGGGCTGCACCAGAGCTGCCATGGTCTGCGAGAGCTGCGGCTGGGAAGCGGCAGCGAGCGCCGCGTGCCCCCCTTTGACAAAGTGCGCTCGCTCCTGGGGGGCCTGGAAGGCATCCGGCTCGTGGATCTGGCCCGGCCCGACGAATGCTGCGGGTTCGGGGGGACGTTTGCGGTCAGCGAGGAGGCCGTGTCGTGCATGATGGGCCGCGACCGCCTGGCCGACCATGAGCGCGCGGGGGCCGAGATCGTCACCGCGACCGACATGTCGTGCCTCATGCACCTCGATGGCCTCATCCGCCGGGAGAAGCGGCCGCTCCGCGTCATGCACGTGGCTGAGGTCCTGGCCCAGAGCGGATCGTAGCCGTGGGCCATCCGGACGCAGCCGCCCGCTTCGTGGCCGACGACGCCAAGGCTCACTGGCACGACCAAGCCGTCTGGTGGATTCGCCAAAAGCGTGACCAGGCGGCGTCGGTAGTGCCCGACTGGGAGGCGCTGCGCGAGGCGGCGGCGGCGATCAAAGCCCACACCCTGTCGCGGCTTGCCCCTTACCTCGAGGAGTTCGAAGCCGAGGCGGTGGCCCTCGGCAGCAAGGTGCACTGGGCCCGGGACGCCGTCGAGCACAACGCCATCGTCCACGGAATCCTGGCCGAGCGCCGGATCACCCGCCTGGTCAAGTCCAAGTCGATGCTCACCGAGGAGTGCCACCTGAACCCCTACCTCGAGGCCCGGGGGATTGAGGTTGTGGACACCGACCTCGGGGAGCGCATCGTGCAGCTGGCCCGGGAGCCCCCGAGCCACATTGTGATGCCGGCCATCCACAAGAAGAAGGAAGAGATCGGGGAGCTCTTTCACCAGCACCTCCACACGGAGCGGGGGGCGTCCGACCCCAAGTACCTGACGGAAGCGGCGCGCCAGCACCTCCGCCATAAGTTCCTGGAGGCGGAGGCCGGCCTCTCCGGAGTCAACTTCGCCGTCGCGGAGACGGGCGCTATCGTGGTCTGCACCAACGAGGGCAACGCCGACATGGGCACCTCTCTCCCGCCCGTGCACATCGCCTGCATGGGGGTCGAGAAGCTGGTGCCCCGTCAGCGGGACCTGGGTGTCTTTCTGCGGCTGCTGGCCCGCTCCGCTACCGGCCAGCCCCTCACCGCCTACACCACCCATTTCCACGGGCCCCGCCGGGGCGGCGAGCTGCACATCGTCATCGTGGACAACGGCCGTTCCGCGATCCTGGGCGATCCCCTCTTCCGCCGCTCCCTCTCCTGCATCCGCTGTGGCGCCTGCATGAACACCTGCCCTGTATACCGCCGCAGCGGGGGCTACAGCTACGGCTACACCGTGCCCGGCCCCATCGGATCGATCCTGGCCCCCATGCGCGACCCCGCCCGTTTCGCCAGCCTCCCCTTCGCCTCCAGCCTGTGCGGATCGTGCAGCGACGTCTGCCCGGTGCGGATCGACCTGCACCACGAGCTGCTCTCCCTCCGCCAAGAGATTGCCCGCCGCCGACTCCTCCCCTGGACCAAGCGGCTGGGCATGAAGGTCGCAGCCCGGATACTGGCCGAGCCATCCCTCTACCGGCTCTCCGGTTTCCTGGCCCGGCGGGTCCTTCCCGCCCTCCCGCGGGCTCTCGTCTACGCGAGCTGGAACATTTGGGGCCGGCAGCGGGAGCTCCCGCCCCTGCCCCGGGAAAGCTTCCGCACTCTCTACCGGAGGCGCCGTGGACAGTCGTGACGCGATCCTGGCCGCGCTCCGGCGCAACGCCCCCGCCCCCGTCGAACTACCCGACCTGTCGGGGCTCGGGGCCAAGCCCGCGGACCCGGTCCGGCAGTTTGAGGAATCGCTGGCCGGCGTCGGAGGGGCCTGCCTGCGGGTTCCGGACCTCGCCGCCGCGGACGCTGCCCTGCGCGAGATTCCCTTCTACGCGGCCGCGCGCAAGGTGGTCTCGCTCGTTCCCGGGTTGGGACGGGCGGACCTCGACCTAGGGTCCATGCCCGACCCCCATGCCCTCCAGGACGTGGACGTGGCGGTCCTGCCCGGTGAGTTCGCGGTGGCCGAGAACGGGGCGGTCTGGCTCGAGGGTCGACGCCTTCACCACCGCGCCCTCTTCGTCATTACCGACCACCTCGTGTTGGTGGTGGGCGTGCGCGAGATCGTGGCCGACATGCACGAAGCCTACGCGCGGCTGGAGGGGCGGGAGCGCGCTTATGGCCTCTTCATCTCCGGCCCCTCCAAGACCGCCGACATCGAGCAGGCGCTCGTCATCGGCGCGCAGGGCGCGCGCAGCTGCACCGTCTTCCTGGTGGGCTGACCCCCGAAGCCCCTCACTTACCGGGCGCCATGGGAATGGCGCCCGTGAAGACGTAGGCCTGCAGCAAGGCGATCAGTCCAATCACCGCCGCTCCCGCGACCGAATGCCACCACACCGTCCGGAATATCGGCCCCAGCGCGTGGGCTCGCTCGTGGGGATCGTCGTAGCAGGCGGCGCAAGCCACCATGATGGACTGGGCATCGATCATCTTGCCCATGACGCCCCCCGTGGAGTTGGTGGCCACGATCAGAACCTCGTTCAGGTGCAGTTGCTGGGCGGTGATCCGCTGGAGGCTACCGAACAGCGCGTTGGAGGCGGTGTCGGAGCCGGTGAGGAAGACGCCCAGCCAACCCAGGTAGGCGGCGAAGAAGGGGTACATCACTCCCGCGCCCGTGAAGGCAAGGCCGAGGACCGCGTCCGTGCCGGAGTAGCGCGTGAGGAACCCGAGGCCCAACACCTGGCCGATGACCAGGACCGGGACCTTCATCCGACGGGCGGTCCGGGTAACGGTCTCCTTCCATTGGGCGGCGCTCAGCCTGAGGGCGAGGCCGGACAGGAGCGCGGCCACGAACACGCCCGTGCCCGCCGCGGACAGCCAGTTGATGGAGAAGCGTGCCGCCTCGGGCTTGGCGGTGGCGGCGACCACCGGCGGCATGCGCTGCACCAGGTTGTGCAACCACGGCATGTCCCAAACGGGCAGGGAGAGGGTGCCCGCAAACGGGGAGCCCAGGAGGGTGGTCTTGAAGGTGACGCCGGAAAAGAGGTTGTTGAGGTAGGCCTTCCAGGCCGGCATGCCCCAGATGGCACAGCACCCGATGAGGATCGCCCAGGGGAGCCAAGCGTAGGCCGTCTCCCCCGCGGTGTAGCGATACTTCGGGGAAGCATCTCCGCCCCCCGCCGCCGACACGGTCTGCGCCGCCTCCCGCTCCGACTTCAGGAGGAACCGGCTCTTGGGGTGCCAGACGAAGCGCAGGAAGAGGGCCGTGCAGACGACGGAGAAGACGCCGGAGACGACGTCCGTCATGAGGTGGGTCTCGGGCCTCCCGGAGGAGATGTACTGCATGAGAGCGAAGGATGCGCCCGAGCAGAGCGCTCCCGGCCACACCTCGAGCGCCTCTCCCCAGGTTCCCCCCTCCATCTTCACAAAAGTGGCCACGAGCCAGAAGGGGACCAGGATGGACACCCAGGGAAGCTGGTGGCCAGCCATGGTGGAGAGCGTGAGCTGATCGAGACCGCTGACCGCGGCCAAGGTCACGATGGGCGTGCCGATGGCCCCCCAGGCCACGGGGGCGGTGTTGGCGAGGAGGTTGAGCACGGCCGACTGGAAGGGCTTGAACCCGAGGCCCACCATCACGGCCCCCGCGATGGCCACTGGGGTCCCGAAGCCCGACGTGCCCTCGATGATGGCGCCGAAGGAGAAGGCGATGAGAAGGACCTGGAGGCGCCGGTCGAACGAGATGTGAGTGATCGACTCCTTCACGATCTCGAACTTACCGGTAATGACGGTCATGGTGTAGAGGAACATGGCGGCCAGGACTATCCAGATGATTCCCAGGAAGCCCGAGAGCGTACCCAGGGCAAAGGCGGAGAAGGCGGAGGCCAGCGGCATCCCAAAGGCCACGCAGGAGACGAGGAAGGCGGCGAGCACTCCAAAGAATGCCGCCTGGGGAGCGGCGATGCCGAGATGCCTCACCCCACCCTTGTCACGATGCGGATGCAGGGCGATGAAGTACAGCAGAACCACGATCGGAATCGCAGCCACGATGGTGGAGAGGAGGACGCTTCCCGTTGGGTTGTAGTTCTGGTGATACATAGGGCCTCAATTTGGTTTCAGGATCTCGGGGGGTTGCGTGATCAGGGTCCGTAACGGGGACGAGGGAGGGGCGCACGCGATCAGGCTGTGGTTGCGGAGGCCTGACCCGAGTGTCGGACCTGCACCCGATGAGGAGCGTGCCCACACCAGGGATCAGCCTCCGGGGAAATGGCCCAGGAAAATTCGGCGGATGATAGGCCCAGCCTGTGAAGGATGTCAACTCCGGGCTCCCGGGGGTAGTGGGTCTGTTTGAAGGGCCTTAATGCCCGGCGATGGAAGCGGGCGTCTCGGATCACGTCTGGACGCTGGCCGAAATCCGTGGCCTTGTTGGGCTAGGGCCTGTCGAACGCCAGTGTTCTGCTATCCTGTCCTGCATGTCTCGCCCGATGCTTGGAGTGATCTGCGGCCTCGTCTACGGGGCGCTCTCTGCTGCTTCCATGATTCCGCTCAGTTTCCCTGACAAGCGGGCTGCGTTGTTGGGTGCGTTTATCAATCGCTTCTCCATTGGATGCGTAATCGGCGCGATCGCCCTGCCGTGGCCGGGATGGCTGAGCGGTTTGGTTGTCGGGGTATTGCTCAGTCTAGCAGACGCCATAATCACCAAATCCTATGCGCCCATCCTCATCCTCGGTGCCACCGGCGGCACTATCATCGGCTGGATAATCCAAAGATTCGGCCACTAAGACCCTACCCCTCGTTTGTAGGCTCTTGCTGACCAAACTGACCCCTACCCTCCCGGGCGGCTTCTTGCTTCTTCATGGGGCGGGAAGTGGAGCTTGACGCCCTCCTGACAATGGTGCTCTATTTCCAGGCCGGCCTGCCCGCAACGCTCGTCGGAAAGAACTGGGGAGGCGCCATGATCCGTGAGGACATTCTCCAGAAGTTTCCCGACCTCTTCGGGACCAAGAGGATTAACGGCCGAGAGATCAACGTCGAGCAGACCATCGCCGCCATGACCCGAGAGCTGGGCCCCGGGATCGCCGCCGCTCTCAACGCGCGGCGCGCCCTGCTCCAGTCCCCCGCGCCCGCCCGCACGAAATATGCATGGCCGAAATGGCAGGACACGTTTGAAGATCCTGTGAGCAGCCAGGTCTGGACGTTCCGCCAGGTCCTCCAAGGCCTGATCGACAACATGCTCGGTCGGGAGAGCGAGTGGCGCTGGCGCCTCAACGATGAGGTGCCCATCCCGAAAGACGCCCACCCATTGACGAATCCGGGCTTGGAGCTCACGGGGCCGTGGCATCCGCTGGACATGGCCTTCAACGCCCTGAACAGCCCTGCGCCCATGAACATGCCGGACTTTGAGGACGCGGCACCCTCCCATTTTCAGCCCGAGGGCGCGCTCACCACCCAGGCGGTGGGCGTGTTCGCAGCCCTGCAGAACGCCAAGGAGATCTTCGAGGGCCGCTGGAACGACCGTGCGTATGAAGTCGTGAAGAGAGGCCAAAAGCGGGCCTACCGGATCAAGACGCCCCCGCAAGACTGGCCAACCCGGTTCGCTCGGCCTCCGGGCGTCCACGTGCGGTACGACCATTTGACGGTCGATGGCCAACCGGTGCCCGGCCTCATCGCCATCACCATCCTCTGGACGCTCAACTGCTTCGAGTCGCTGACCCGCGCCGGCACCGGGGTCTACTACTACATCCCCAAGATCCAAACTCCCGAGGAAGCCCTCATTGTGGAAAGGCTCTTGGCGGGGCTGGAGTCTGTGATCGGTGTGCGACCTGGCACCTTCAAGATCAAGGTTCTCTATGAGGAGGGCAATGCGGGCCGCTTCCTGCCCGTGATCGCCTGGGTCTTACGCCGCCGGCTCCTGGGAACGAATGTTGGCCGCTGGGACTACCTAGCCAGCCTCATCGAGATGTGGAAGGACGACCCGCGGGGCATCTTTCCAGATCCGCAAGCCATCAGCATGGCCTCTCCGAACATGCTTGCCTACCAGCGGTACAACGCCTTGATGATGCTCATGGCCGGCATCAAGGAGGGCGAGCTCCGCCAGGGCGCGCCGATCGGGGGGATGGCGGCGGTCATGATCTATCAGGCGACCGATCCCTACGGCCGCTCGAGATACAACCCCCTGGCCCTGCGGGCGATGGCCATCGACAAGCTGCGAGAGCGCCTGTTGGGGCTTATGTTTGTGCCCGAGGAACCGCCTCCCACCGGCCAAACGCCCACCCTGGAGGACATTCTTGCCGCCCGCGTCAAGGGACGGCTCTACGATGCCTATCGACAGAGCTGGGTCGCGAGCCCCGAACCGGCCTACGTCGCCGCCGGCAACGAGCCTCTACGCGTCCCCTTGACCCGGCTGCAGACGATGATCGATGCCCCCCTCGAAACGGTGGAGGTGAAGGGCAAACCGGTGCCCACGGTCGCGAGCGGCCTCGGGGAGGCGGAGCGCCTCCTCCTCCAATCACGCGGCTTGTTGAACCCGCAAGCGAAAATCCTGCCCCGCGTCATCACGCGGGGCATGCTCGAAACGCCGGAAGGGCTCTTAACGCCAGAACTCTGGGACGCCATCTACGGGGCGCCGAAGGGGGACGTCACCGTTGAGCACATACAGCATGCTTTCTACATGGCCGCGAACTACGGCTTCCAGATCCTCAACGGCAACTTCGCGGCCGCGATCGATGACTACGAGCTCTCGCTGCGGTTCATGAATGACCTCGCCACGTACCGAATCGATGTGTCGTGGCTATGGACTCTCTTCCATCATCAGGCCGCCATCACCAGGGACGGCCACCTCAAGCGGCCGGCTCTCACCGAGGACGGAGTCGTACCGGCGGTGAACGCCTTCGAGATCAAGGCCGGAACCCGGTTCGGCCGGGAGTTGTTCGAGAAGTTGTGGGGCTGCCACCAGGAATGGACGCAAGCGTTCTTCGCGGAAATGGACCGCCGCGGCGATCCCGGCCGCTTTGATCGCTCAAAGGCCTCCCTGATCATGGAGATCCTGAAGCGACAGCTCCTTTCGCCCCGCTATATCCAGCACAGCGCACGGGTGCTCTTCGTGGTGGGTGAGGCGAGCAACCAGGAGCGCACGCCGATCCTGGAAGCGATCTTCGACCAGGCCCGCGAGGAGCTTGTCCGGCGCGCGTCCGCGGGCGCTCTCGGCAAGGCGGCCTTGGCCGCCCACGACTACGTGCATGACGTCTTTCCGAGCTCGTAGGGAGTACAGCCCCCGACGCGTCCCCGCCTCTCCTTAGGACGGGGTCGTCAGACGGAAGGGCCGGGCTGTCGACCGGCGCGGGGCCACGATCCTGGCTCGATGTCCACCCGCGATGCATCCCCGCGGAGGGACGGTGGACTTCCGGACGTCCCCACGGTCAACGGACGCGGAAGGCGACTCCACGCTCCTCGGCACCCCCGCCGGTAAGCCCCCTGAGAGGGGCACGTTGTCCGGCAAACGCCAGAAGCCCAGTTGTGAAAGAGGGCCTTCGCGTACAGCACGGCCGGGCCATCAAGGCTTGGCAAGAGCGCCGGGCACGCCCGGGAGCGGCCTCGATCCAGGCGAGAGATCATGGCCGGTCGGAATTTTTCTTCTTGACAAAGCTCTGTCCCTTGGAGCATGGTCTGACCAGCAGACCACCAGTCCAAACGACAGCCACGGTAACTACGTCTCGGAGAGGGAGTTACATGGCGCACCAGGAAGGTCCAGGTCGGGGATGGTGCTCTCGCGGTCCCACCCGTCGTGACTTGTCGGGTCAGTAACCAAGAAGACCTGTGAGCACACCCCGACAGTGGGACCGCCGTCGGCCAGCCCCGCACGAGGCGGATCTGGGCGTTCGAGGGGACAGCGGAAGAGGACCTGCCGCCGGAGGGCGACGCTCACCACTGGGGACGCGAGCCGCTCGTCCCGCGTCGGCGCCGTGGTCGGCCACGCTCGCGCAGCTCTCCACCACCTGCATGTCCAACCTCCTCAACCAAGTACTGTCCAGCGCCGGCACCGGACAGGATTAGGCCCGAACTCAGAGCGGAGTCAAGTTGGAAAGCCCTAAGGGGGAATAGCTATGAATCTGAAGAGCAAGACAACAGCCTGCGCCTTTGTATTTGGTGCGATCGGTCTCGGAGGCGTGGCATTCGCCGAATCAGCGGCCGAAGCAAAAAAGGCCGACACCGATGCCAAAGAAGCGGACGGCACGCAGGGCCAGGTTCAAGACCTCAGAGAGCAGATGAGTGCGATCATGTCCCGCGCTGCCTCCGCTCAGAGTACTCAGGACGAGATCACGACGCTGAAAGCACAATTGAGCGTGATCATGGTGCGGCTTGAGGAGCTCTCCAGGCGGGAACAGGAGAAAGCGAAGCCGCCGGCCGACTCCAAGCCGCCAGCGGACTCTCCGAAGCCGGCGGCCGAAGCTGCGAAGAAGCCCGAGCCCGCTCCCGCCCCCGCCGCGAACCCGTTCAAGGGCTTCTACGGCACCATGGATGTCTCGTTCGACGATACAACCAAGGGCATCGCAGGGATGGTCGCCACCCAATATGCGCTCGCCAATTTCCCCCCCGACCAGACCACGCTCGTGTCCAGCGTTCACACACCTCCCGTCGGGTCGTTGGGATACATGCCGGCCCTGTCGACGAACAAGTCAAATTTCGGCTATCGCGGGGATCATTCCATCGGCAAGGGCGAGACCAAGTTCGTCTTTCAGATCGAGGCGGCTCTCGCCATCACCGCGAGTCCGGGTCTGAACACCACATACGTCCAGCAAGCCAACGTCGTGAAGAGCGGCATCGGCTACGGCGATTCTTTTGTCGGCATATCCAACAAGGACTGGGGAGCGTTCAAGTTCGGGACGACCTACGCGCCCTACAAGAAGTCCACCGACCGACTGAATCCGTTCTCCGGCCTCCTGGGCGACTACACCGTGGTCATGGGCAACACCGGCGGCGACAACCGTGTCGAGTTTGGCACCCGTTTGGACCACTCGATCTGGTACGAGTCACCGAAGCTTGGCCCTGGGTTCTCTCTTGACGTGCTCTTTTCCCCCGGGCAGAACCGAACCGTTGACAACATCGTCCAATCCGCGGGCTCGCCCGACTGCAACGGCGGAAACGAGCCGGGCAGCGGAAACCTGCCGTTGAATTGCGACGACGGCGGGTTCAGTGACGGCTTCAGCGCGGCCCTCAAGTTCGACAATAGCGGGTTCTACGGGACGGTCGCGTACGAGCTCCATCACAACGTCAACCGCAACAGCGACGGTATCGGCTCGAACAACTTCCAGTATCAGATCTTTGCCTTCAACAACCCGGATCTCGTCGTGAACGCCAATAACAACCCTCAGGGCTTGCCGCCCCAAGCCCTCGGCGGGTACATCACCGACATCGGGGATGAGACCGCATTCAAGGTGGGCCTCCAGTATCGGTTCCCGTTCAAGCTGACGTTGGGGGGCATCTGGGAGCATATGCATAGAAATATCCCTGCCTACCTGGCGTTTCAAAACGAACGAAGCCGCGACGGGGAATGGGTCGCTGCCACCCAGGAGATCGGCGAAAAAGGCAGCCTTAGCGTCGGATGGGCGCACGCGGGGAAGACGCCTGGCGATCCGGGCGGCCAGCACAACTACAACCCGCTCGTGGCGAGCCAGAGCGCGGCCGACATGTACACCGTCGCCTACAAACACAAGCTGGACAAGCAGTTCACCTTCTACCTGGACTGGGCTCTCACGGTCAACCACGGCAACGCGCATTACGACTTGGGCGCGGGCGGCCGGGGCCTGGTGACGGACTGCCATGACGGCACCAGCACCGCGTTCGTTGACTATTCCAGCAGCGGCCCCACAACTTGGGGCGGCTGTCGAATCCAGGGATTCTCGATCGGCATGAACTATCGGTTCTGAGACCCGAGCATTGCGCCGGCTGGATGTTTCGTCCAGCCGGCGCGGATGATGCTCTGGTGGTTCGAGGGAAGGCGTTTGAAGGCGTTGGCGGGCGGGGGCAAAAGCGGAGAAAACGGTCCGCGGAGTGGGAGCGTTGCCGCAGCCCGCTCGTGACCCTGTCGCGAGCCGTGAGCTTGCGGGCAGACCGGATGAGAAGAGCCAAGGCCCCCTTTTTGAGGCACGAAGGAGTCTAGGGAGGTGAAGACATGGCGGTCGCAGCCGCAAGCGTGACATCGTCTGAATCACGGTTCTTGAACCGCTGGCTCATCCTGTTAGCCAGCATCCTCAGCATGGTGGCCGTTGCGAACTTCCAGTACGGCTGGACACTCTTCGTGCCACCCCTTCAGAAGCACCTCGGACAAGAGCAAGCCCTCATCCAGGTCACCTTCACCGTGTTCGTGCTGCTCGAGACCTGGCTCGTCCCCTTCGAGGGTTGGCTGGTGGACAAGTTCGGACCGAGGCTCCTCGTGATGCTCGGTGGCGTCCTGGCCGGGCTCGGCTGGGTCGGCAGCGGATATGCAGAGTCGCTCACTGCTCTGTACCTGTCCTACGCCGTCGCCGGGCTGGGCGCGGGCATCGTCTACGGCACGGCGGTCGGTAGCGCCCTCAAGTGGTTCCCCGACCACCGAGGGCTGGCGGCGGGTTTGACCGCGGCCGGCTTCGGTGCCGGCTCTGCCATGACCGTGGTACCGATCGCTAACATGATCAACACCTCCGGTTACCAAGCGGCGTTCATCGAGTGGGGCATCATCCAGGGAGCGGTGGTCGTCATCGCGGCCCTGTTCTTGCAGGCGCCGCCCGTCGGCTGGATGCCCGTGGCTTGGTCACAGGCGGCGCGGGGAGAACTGGTGAAGAAGCGCCAATCGGGGGTCGATTTCACGTCCGGGCAGATGGTCTCCACGCCCCAGTTCTGGTTGATGTACGTGATGATGACGCTCGTTGCTACCGGTGGCCTCATGGCTGTTGCGCAGCTCAACCCGATGGCGACCGACTTCAAAGTGGACAAGATCTCGGTCAGTCTCTTCTGGATCACGCTGCCGGCGCTGCAGTTCGCCCTCTCTGCGGACCGGATAGTGAACGGGCTCTGCCGCCCGTTCTGGGGGTGGGTCTCCGATCACATCGGCCGTGAGTACACCATGACCCTAGCCTTCGGCCTGGAGGCAGTGGCCATTTTCGTGCTCATCCAGTTCGCCCATAACCCCTTGCTCTTCGTCATCTTCAGCGCTTTCACCTTCTTCGGTTGGGGCGAGA
The DNA here is from genome assembly GCA_035570235.1 of Vicinamibacteria bacterium. Taxonomy (NCBI): domain Bacteria; kingdom Pseudomonadati; phylum Acidobacteriota; class Vicinamibacteria; species Vicinamibacteria bacterium. Next base: position 64,003 of record DATMML010000051.1, read on the forward strand.
TCTTCTCCCTGTTCCCGGCTATCTGCGGCGACTTCTTCGGGCGCAAGCACGCCACCGCGAACTACGGGTTCCTCTACACGGCCAAGGGCACGGCGTCCGTCTTCGTGCCCATCGGGTCCGCCCTGGCCGCGGGTAAGGCTTTTGACTTCCGCGCGGACATCCTGCTCGTGCTGGGTGGTGTCCTGGTCCTTTTCGCGCTCTTCCTAGCTCCGTCCGTGTTCCGCCTGGAACTCGGCGGAACCGCGAAGACCGCTCTGCTGGTGGTGGCCGGCGCGCTGATCACGTATGGCCTCGTGCTCACGGTGCTCCCCAAGGTCTGGACCCCGTTTGACGCCAAGTTCACGCTGCCGAAGACCGGCTGGGCAGGTGTTTACACAGTGGCCATCGCCTTCGACGTGATCGCGGCGGTCCTCGCCTTCTTCGTCTTGCGGCGCATGAAGGTACCGGCTCCACCGGCGGGTGTCTCCGCAGCCGCCTAATGACCACCTGGCCCAAAGGCGGGGGTCATAGTGACCACCCCCGCTGGCAGCGGCAAACCGCTAGCCCCGGCTACCGACACCCTGGAGAGCAGGGTTGTGAGGCTAGGCTCTCCCCCCCGGCAGTGTTACCCGCCGGGGGGGAGGAGAGCCGAAGTGATGTGCGAAATTGTGCTTGACAAGGGCCAGGTGCCGGGAGCATGGTAGTGGTCTGACCACCTGACCAGTAGCCCAGAATGGGGAGCCGCGGGAAGTTGATCTCGGGAGAGGAGTTACATGGCACACTTCATCTGTGAAGTGGTGTATCGGGGCATTTTCCAGAAGAACCTGGCCGCGCGAATCGTGCGCGGAATTGTGCTTTCGGCTCGCAAGTCCGGGAAGTGGGGCATCGCGTTCGGGCGTTATGGGGACAGTCCCCAGCGGAACGGGGTCCCGGCCAAGGACTTTGCCATCGTGGCCGACACGCCGGAAGAGCTGGAACAGAACATGGCCCGCTACGAGCCCAAGGAAGTGGACGTCACCATATGTGTGGATGACGCCCTGTTCAAGGGCGTGGAATCCTGGGCCTGGTACGGGCTTCAGCCCATCAACGCATTGACCGTGCCCGATGGGACGGTGCTCGTCACCTCCATCCACGGTTTCGACGATCTCCTCAAGAACGCACACCGCAAGCAGACCCCATACAACCTGGCCATCCTTGCCGGCCAGGCCTCCTTCGCTGGCCTCTGGGTCTACAAGGAAGATCACACCGAGGTGCGGATCCTGGGCGCGCTGGCCAAGATCGCCCCCCGCTTTCTCTCCCTGGAGTCGGTGACGGAGGCCATCAAAGGCGCCGAATGGGGATCTGACCTGAAGGTCCAGTCGGCGCGCCGGGCTTACGAGCGCCTGCAAACGCGGAAAGTGATGCCCAATGAAGGCAACCCGGAAATCCCCTACACGCACACCCTACCCAAGTGGCATGAGATGCGCGATGGCGTGAGCATTCCGTCACTCCCGATGGGCGGGCCGATCGAGGGGCAGGACCAGGGCTATCGGCCGGTGCGCAGCGACGTCTTCAATAAGTTCTCCTCCCGCACCATGCGCCCGGTTGTGAACTTCGACACCTGCGTGAAGTGCACCCTCTGCTGGCTTCAGTGCCCAGACAGCTGCTTCGACGTCACTCCCGAGAGTCTCTACGACGCCAACATGGAAGCCTGCTGCGGGTGCGGCGTCTGCGAGGCGGTCTGCCCGGTAGACAACTGCGTCACCATGGTCAATGAGTCCGCCTTCCACGACAACGCCAGCCAGTGGGAGATGTGGCGGAAGGATAAGAACGCCTACCAGGCCTGGCTGAAGGAAAAAACGGCGGACAAGGTCACCGTTGGCCGTTCCCATGGATTCCGATATCGCGGGCAGTACGAACAGGAGCTGGCCGCGGGTCCGCTGGACATGGGTGGTGGTGTGGTGACCACCGGCATTCCCGGCGAAAATGCTCAGACGAAGGCCTAGCCAGGACCTAGGGAGGAATCAAACATGACGACGACGGCAGCGCAGGCACCCACCAGTGCCCCCTATCAGGTAGAACAGGAGCTCCTCATCTCGGGGAGCGAGGCGATCGCCGAGGCCCTCACGCTTGCTGACATCGACGTCGTCACCGCCTACCCGATCCGACCCTACGACACGGTCATGCAGGCGGTGGCCAAGAAGATCGCCAACGGCATCCTCAGGGCCGAGTACATCGTGGCCGAGGGCGAGCACAGCCAGTTCGAGGTGGTCAAACACGCCTCCGCGGTCGGAGCCCGGGTTTTTTGCGGCTCCTCGGGTGTGGGCTGGATGTACGCCATGGAAGCCATCACCGTCACCCCCGCTCTCCGCATCCCGATGATCGCCATGGTCGGCAACCGGGCCCTAGATGATCCAGGGGCCTTCGGCGTGGAGCACAACGACGCGCTTTCCGTTCGCGACCTGGGCTGGCTCCTGAACTGGGTCGACACCGCGCAGGAGGCGCTCGACACTACCCTCATCGCTTACCGGGTGGCTGAGGACCGACGGATTTTCCTCCCCATTGCCCTCTCCTGTGACGGTGCCTTCCTCACCCATTCGCAAGCCATCTGCAAAGTGCCGACCCAAGCCCAGGTGAACGCGTTCCTTCCGCCCTACGACCGCAAGGATCTCCTCCTTCATCCCGACAACCCCATCACGGTCGCACCCCAAGTCAACGAAGACTGGGTCATGGAGATCCGGCGGCAGAACACAGAAGCCATAAGCCGGTCCTACGGGGTCATCGAGGAGGCCTACAAGGACTTCAAGAGGGTCTTTGGGCGCGACCTTCACAATCCCTGGTTCGAAGAGTACATGACCGACGACAATCCCGACGTGATCCTCATGGGCATGGGGACGCTCTCGATGCCGGTGAAGGTCACGATTCGGAAGCTCCGGGCGGAGGGAAAGAAGGTTGGATTCATCCGCCTGAAGTGGTTCCGGCCCTTCCCCTATGAGCAGCTCGCCAAGGCCCTGGGCAAGGCCAAGGCCGTCGGGGTCATCGACCGCGACTATTCATTCGGATCCCCCTTCGGCTCCGGTGTGGTGGCCAACGAAGTGCGGGCGGCGATGTACAACTCCGAGAAGCGACCACCCTTGATCGGATTCATCTGCGGCCTGGGCGGTCGTGAGGTGACGATCGAGAACGTGGAAGAAATGGTTCAGCTGTGCGAACAAGCGGCCAAGACGGGGAAGGCCGAAAAGCCGACCACCTGGCTGGGCGTTCGGGAGTAGTACCCCGGGTCGTAGTAAGGAGGACAAGATGCCGGAAACGCTAATCAAGCTCGAGACCCAGAACCTCGCGCCCTGGAAGGGCGTCAAGAAGGTCGACATCAAGGAGTATTTCTCCTCCGGCCACCGGACTTGCCAGGGCTGCGAGTCGGCGCTGGTCATGAAGCTCATGGTCAAGGCCTCCGGGCCCCGGACCATCGTGCTCGGCTCCACCGGCTGCATGTACGTGGCCAACACCACTTATTATTCGACCCCCTGGGCGGTGCCGTGGATGCACACCCAACTCGGTAGTTCGGGCTCCGCCGCGCTGGGGACGGCCGCGGGGCTCAAGGCGTTGATGACGAAGGGCAAGATGAAGAACGAGCCCATCAATGTCATCGCGTTCTGCGGCGACGGCGGTGGTGCGGACATGGGCCTGGGTGCCATCTCCGCGACCTTGACCCACAAGGAATACAACTCCCTGATCCTGATGTACGACAACGAGTCCTACGCCAACACCGACATCCAGCTCTCCGGCTCCACCCCCTACGGGGCCAACACCACCTTTAGCCCCCCGGGCTCCGTGAAGCGGATCATCCACACGCGCTGGAAGAAGAACATGGCCGGGATGCTTGCCGTCGGTCATTCAGAGTGCCGATACGTGGCCACCGTCTGTGCTTCCTATCCCGTGGAAATGATGAACCGTGTGCGGAGGGCGCTCTCCATCGGAGGCCCCACCTTCATCCACTCCTTGGACCCTTGCCCCAAGGGATGGGACTACGATCCGATGTTGTCTCATGAGCTGGGCGAGCTGGCGGTGGAAACGGGGATCTGGCCGCTTTACGAGGTCGAGGACGGGGTACTGCACTATTACGGCAAGTCCAAGTACCTCGCGGACGGAAAGAAGCGGAAGCCCACGCGGGAGTACCTGCTGAAGCAGGGCCGCTTCGCTCACTTCGTCGAGGACGACTTTGAATACTTCCAGGCGAAGGTAGACGAGATGTGGGATAAGTGGGAGGTGCCGGCCGTCATTCCCTTCCGCAAGATCGCAGCGTCGAAGGCCGCGTTGGAGGAGGAATAGTTCTCCTCGGCCGGTGACCGTCCCCTGAACACGGCTGACGAAGAGTAGCGACGAGGCCAGGCTCAGTTCGAGCCCGGCCTCGTCGTGTCTGAGGGGACGCGGCTCTGGCCGGAGTGGTCGCGGCCTTCTTTTTCCGACCTACTCTCTTGACCGCCAAGCAGTTCCGAGGTACTAAGCGGGCGACATGGAGTGGCACAAGGTCGAGCCCATCAACAGCCCCCGGATCTACGAGGAGATCGTCCGACAGATCCGGACGCTGATCTCGGAGGGGAAACTCAAGTCCGGCGACCGGCTTCCGCCGGAGAGGGATCTGGCCGAGCGATTCCGGGTTAGCCGAGCCTCGGTTCGTGAGGCTCTGCGATCGCTGGAGTCGATGGGACTCATCGAGATCCGACTCGGCGAGGGGACCTTCGTCCGAGAGATCTCGGTGGACTCGCTGATTGAGCCCCTGGCCCTCGTGATCCTGACCCAGCGCGAAGCGGTGGGAGAGCTCTTCGAAGCCCGGAGGCTCCTGGAGCCGCCGATCGCTGGCCTCGCGGCCCGCCGATCTACCAAAGAGGAGATCCAGGAAATGGAGCGAATCCTGGAGGAGCAAGGCAAGGAGGTGGCGGCCGGCGGTACGGGCCTAGCCCAGGACGCCGCCTTTCACGCGGCGATCGCGAGCTCGACGAACAACCGTGCTATCACGCGCATCGTGCACGCCGTCATCGATCTCTTGACCCAGAGCCGGGAGGAATCGCTCCAGATTGCCGGGCGACCGACGCGCTCCCATGAGGATCATCTACGAATCCTGGAGGCGATCCGGGGGCGTCGCTCGGCGGCGGCTCGAAGGGCCATGTTGGACCACGTGGTTGCCGTGGAGACCCTGGTTATGGGCCGGCAACAGAATGCAGGAAAGCCGAACCCGGCCAAGAAGACCCGGCGCTAGCCGGCCCCGGTGTCCAACGATCCCGCCACGGAGCCACCCGTGAACTGACCCTCGGGCGTCCCGGCGGGGAGGCCGCGGTTCCAACCGCCGCTTTTACTCCAATATCCGGGTCGCGGCTTTCCGAAAAGCAGCCGACACCTGCAGCCCGATGACCCTCGCTGTCTTCAGGTTGACGATCACATCCGAGGTCTTCAGGGCTTCGATCGGGATGGAGGCGGGCCTGGCCCCCCGGAGGACGAGGGCCGCCTTCTTCCCGGCCAAGCGGCCCACGGCGATGGGGTCCACTGTGACCCCCAGAAGGACGCCCTTGTCCAAGTGGTCCTCAGATTGGGTCGCGGTCATGAGCTTTGCCTTGTTGGCCAGGACGACGATTTGCGCCGCCATGTCGCCGATGATGCTGCTGCCGGTCAGCAGGACCGCGTCCGCCTTGCCCTGCAGCGGTGAGACTTCGGGGACGATATCGGCCCGGCTCTTCAGCGCAACCGGCAGCACCTTGATCTGGAAATCGCTCTGCAAGGCCTCGACATCTTTGAGTTGCGCTTCCGTGTTCTTCTCGCCGGGAGTGTAGAGGACAGCCAGCGTCTTGATTGGGGCGAGCTGTTTGAGGCTGCTGAGCAGCGTGGGCGCCGAGGTTTGGGAGCTGGAACCGGTGGTGTTGTTGCCGGAACTCTTCCAGTCCTGCGCGATCTTCGAGGCCACGGGATCGAATACGAAAGCAAAGACCACCGGAGCATCCTTGATCTCCGCGGCCACGGCCACCGCCGCCGAGGTGCCGATCGGCATCACTACGTTCATGTGGGCGGTGTGGAACTTCCGCGCCAGCTCGGCCACCGTGGACATGTTGCCGTTGGCCTGCTCTATGACGAAGGTCACCTCAGGCTCTTTGAAGCCCTCTTGTCGTAATTGCTCGATGATCCCCTCTTTGCATTGCTCGTAGCGCAGCTGGGGGTTCCAGAGCAGGACGCCGACCCTGGTTTCCGCAGAGGCGGCGGGCAAGACGCCAAAGAACAAAAGAGCCGCCCCGACCAAGCCAAGCCTCTTGTTGCCGGGTCTCTTCATCGTGGTTCTCCTCTGGCC
>DATMML010000052.1 GCA_035570235.1 Vicinamibacteria bacterium
CGTCCCACCCAAGTCGTGTTCTCGCGCACGGGCTCCAGCCGGCCCCGCAGGCGGGCGATCTCCGTCCCCTCCAGGCGGATGACGACCTGCCCCCGGATCCGGTCCACGTCGACCTCGCAGGCCTGGAACCGGCGGGGCTCGATGGCGACGGGGGGAGACTCCTGTTCGGGGCCTTGCGCGGGCTGCAGAACGAAGCTCCATCGGCCCGGCCCTACGGCCCGGGCCCAGACCACGTCGTGCGCCTCGACGAAGCCGGAACTCAGCAAGGGCTCCCGCTCGGCCGCCGCCCGCTCGGGGAACGCGATCCGCATCCGGGCGATGTTGCGGCCGTCGCGCACGAGGAGCCGGCCGAGCCCGACCCGCAGGGGCTCTGCGCGGCGCTCCAGCGAGCGGAAGAGCTCCGGGTTCTCCAGCCGAAGCGTGCCGTCGTACCCGGTCAGGCTCAGGGCCACGTTCACGAGGCAGGCCCAGGCCATGGTGAGCGCGCCGACCGCACGCAGGGCCAGGCGGCGGCGGCCGCTCCAGCGCTGGTCGGCCAGGAACCAGAGCAGGAGAGCGAGCACGATCAGGAAGCTTATGAAGTCGACCTGGTATCGCATGCTGGCGATTGGCGCTACCACGCTGGTGAGGACAGGGAGCCCGACCCCGACCCCGAGGAGCAGAAGCATCCTCTGGCGGAGGAGGGGGAGCCCGGGGACGGGCACGCCCCGGAGGAGCCAGGGGGCGGCGACGAGGATGAGCAAGTAGGGGGAGTGCAGGAGCAGTCCCGCATTTGGGTCGGGACCCCAGTAGCTGTGGGGCAGCGTTCCCGGATACCACCGATCCAGGAAGAAGCACGGAAACTCCAGGCTCATGGCGAGGGGAGCCACGAAGTAGAAGTAGAGACCGGGGACGAGGCCCCGGATCTCGTACCAGGGCAAGGGATCGTGGCCCACGAGCTGATAGCGCAGCCCGAACTCCGTAAAGGAGCCGAAGCGGGCATAGTTGTAGAGAACGACTAGAAGAAGACAGCTGCCCAGGGGGGCCAGCGTGACGAGCGCCCTCACCCAGAGCCGACCCCCGGCCGTGCGGAGGGCCGGCCAGGCGAGCAAGAGGATGAGCGGTGCCACGAGCAGATGGTTCGGCCGGCTGGCCACGGCCAGGCCGAGGAAGAGACTCCCACCAACGATCCGCGCCCAGGGCCGCGCGGCGGGCCCCGCGGGCGCCGTCGTCATCAGGTAGGCGCTGCCCAGGAGGAAGAAAGAGCCGGCCGTGATCGCGACCTGATAGACCTCCACGCCGCGGAGGATGAAGGGGCAGACGTTGACGCAGCCGAGCACCAGCACCCCCGCCGTCTGCATCCACAGGGGGGTGGCGGGAAGGAACCTGCGCGTGAGGTGCCTGAGCAGACCCATCGCGAACAAGAAGCTGCCCGAGGCGAAGATCGTGGCGGCCAGGCTCTCCGGCAGGTCGCCGAGGCCCAAGAGGCGCCAGGGAACGAAGAGGGTGACCGCGGGGCCGGCCCCGAAGTAGAGGTAGTACTTGCCGTGGTAGAGCGACGCGTCGTGCAGTCGGTAGTGCGCATTTTTGCCCCAATGGTAGGGCTCGGTGATCTCGAAGAGCCCCCGATCCGGCTCGACCAGCAGGTGCAGCTGCCCCCGAAGGAAAGCGCGGGTGAGGAGGTTGTAGTAGCCTTCTTGCGGCCGACCCAGGCCGAAGGGCAGGCCGTTGGAAGCGGTCCAGGCGTAGAACCAGGGGACGAGGACGCACACGGCGGCGACCGCCACCGGCCCCAAACGGATCGACTGTCCCGACCCGTTCCGGCGAGGGGCCCGTGAGTCTGCCGCCGGTTCTGGATCGAGAGAGGGGGGAACGTCAGGGGCCGGCATGCGCTCTTCGGTCTTCGGGCTCGGCAACGGCCTATTGTCGATGAGGGGGCCAAGGTTTCCAAGCGGATGCCCGTTCATAAGAGCGGACGGGCTCGTCGCCCCCGGGAGCGGCTGGACCTCGGCCTATGGTCGAAGCAGCCGGCGATTCTTCCCGGGGGTATCGTTGACAACCCCCTCGGCAAGAAGGAGTATCACGCGAGTTTGTCCCTGTCTCGCATTCCCGGCATGCCCCCGCCCCCCCCTTTCTCCTATGGCAGAGTCTCGTCCGGCTCTGCGGCGTCTCCCGTCGAACCCCTGATCTCGTCGCCCCGGGGTCGAAACTGACGCCCGAGCGGACAGCGGGCAAGATCCAGGCCGCCCGCGCGATTGCGGTTTCGGCCGACCTGATCCAGCTCGGCCTGTTTCCGATCTTCGGGGAAGGGGTTCTCTCTCCCTGGAACGACGCCCTCGACGTGGTGGTGGCCCTCGTCCTCATGCGCCTCTTGGGCTGGCATTGGGCTCTGCTGCCGAGCCTGGTGGCGGAGATGGTGCCGGGCTTGAATCTCGTTCCCACCTGGACCGCGGCTGTGCTCTTCATCACCCGCGGAGGTGCGGAGCCGGCGCCGCCCGCTTCACTCCCGGGGGGCACGGATGCGGAAGCCCGCGCCGGGCGGGACGACCTCCGGAAGCCATGAGCGAGGAAGATCGGCTGGCGGAGAGCCGGGCCCGCAAGGCACACTGGAAGCGATGGGGCCCCTATCTGGCGGAGCGCCAGTGGGGGACGGTCCGCGAAGACTACAGCCCGGACGGCTCCGCCTGGGACCATTTCCCTTTCGACCACGCCCGCTCCCGCGCCTACCGCTGGGGGGAGGACGGTCTGGGCGGGATCTGCGACAGCCATCAGCAAGTCTGTTTCGCGCTCGCCCTCTGGAACGGTCGTGACCCCTTCCTGAAGGAGCGCCTATTCGGCCTCGGCGGGCCGGAGGGGAACCACGGCGAGGACGTCAAGGAGTGCTACTTCTACCTCGACTCGACGCCCACGCACTCCTACATGAGATACCTCTACAAGTATCCCCAGGCGGAGTTCCCTTACGCCTGGCTCCGCGCGGAGAACCGTCGCCGGGACAAGAAGAGCTTCGAGTTCGAGCTCCTGGACACGGGCATCTTCGAGGATGACCGGTACTTCGACGTCTTCGTGGAGTACGCGAAGGCGGCCCCTGCGGACCTCCTCGTCCACATCGAGATCGTGAACCGCGGACCGGACCCCGCCACCCTGGACCTCCTGCCGACGGTCTGGTTCCGCAACACCTGGTCCTGGGGGTCCGGGGAACGCCGGCCCCGGATTCGGTCAGAGGGCGAGACCCTCACTTTCGAGCACCCCCGCCTGGGCGCGTACTGGCTCGCCTGCGAGGGCCGTCCGTCCTTCCTCTTCACCGAGAACGAGACCAACCGGCGGCGGCTCTGGGGGGTGGAGAACGAGTCGCCCTATGTGAAGGACGGCATCAACGACTACATCGTGCAGGGGTCGGCGGAGGCCGTGAACCCGGCCGGCCGGGGTAGCAAGGCGGCCGCGCGCTACCAGCTGAAGCTGGAGCCCGGGGGTTCGACCGCGGTCCGGTTGCGCCTGGCCTCCTCTCCCGCACCGGGGGAGCCCTTCGGCCCTGGGTTCCAGGAGACGCTGGCCCGGCGGCGGGAGGAGGCCGACGCCTTCTACGCCCAGCGGACTCCGGGCGGCCTCTCCGCGGACGCGCGGAACGTGCTGCGCCAGGCCTTCGCGGGCCTCCTCTGGAGCAAGCAGTCCTACAACTACGACGTGACCCGCTGGTTGCACGGGGACCCCGCGGGGCCGGACCCACCCCCGGAGCGTCGTCGGGGGCGGAACCACGAGTGGACCCACCTCTACAACTCGGACGTGATCTCCATGCCGGACAAGTGGGAGTACCCCTGGTACGCGGCCTGGGACCTGGCCTTTCATTGCATTCCCCTGGCCCTCGTGGACCCCGACTACGCCAAGGAGCAGCTGATCCTGCTCCTGCGTGAATGGTACATGCACCCCAACGGCCAGCTTCCCGCCTACGAGTGGGCATTCTCGGACGTGAATCCCCCCGTCCACGCCTGGGCGGCCTGGCGCGTCTACAAGATCGACAAGAAGCGCCAAGGCAAGGCGGACCGCAACTTCCTGGCCCGGGTCTTCCAGAAGCTGCTCCTCAACTTCACATGGTGGGTGAACCGCAAGGACGCGGAGGGCAACAACGTCTTCCAGGGCGGGTTCCTGGGCCTCGACAACATCGGAGTCTTCGACCGGAGCGCGCCTTTGCCCACGGGCGGCCACATCGAGCAGTCCGACGCCACGAGCTGGATGGGGATGTACTGCCTCAACATGCTGGCCATCGCCTTGGAGTTGGCCCGCGAGGATCCCGTCTACGAGGACGTGGCCAGCAAGTTCTTCGAACACTTCGTCTACATCTGCCGGGCCATGAACGACATCGGGGGGGAGGGGCTCGAGCTGTGGAACGCGGAGGACGGCTTTTACTACGACGTCCTGCACCTGCCCGGGGGTCGCCACTTCCCGCTCAAGGTGCGCTCCATGGTGGGTCTCATCCCGCTCTTCGCGGTGGAGATCCTGGACTCGCACATGGTGGACCGCCTGCCCGGCTTCAAGCGGCGCATGCAATGGTTCCTGGAGAATCGGCCCGACTTCGCGGTCCAGGTGGAGATCGCCACCGGCCCCTCCGGAGTCCGCCGCTTCCTCTCCCTGGTGAACCGCGACCGTCTCCGCAAGGTGCTGGGATACCTCCTGGACGAGAATGAGTTCCTCTCTCCCCACGGGATCCGCTCCCTTTCCCGTCATCACCGCGACCACCCCTACGTGCTGCACCTGGACGGAATGGAGCACCGCGTGGACTACGAGCCGGCGGAGTCCCAGACCGGGGTCTTCGGGGGGAACTCCAACTGGCGGGGCCCCGTCTGGTTCCCCGTCAACTTCCTCCTCATCGAGTCCCTCCAGAAGTTCCACCACTTCCTGGGCCGCTCCTTCACCGTGGAGTTCCCCACCGGCTCCGGGCGCAAGCTCGACCTCGGGGAGGTGGCGGGGGAGCTCTCCCGGCGCCTCACCCGCATCTTCCTGCGCGACGCGCGGGGGCGGCGTCCCCTGTACGGGGGCACCGAGAAGTTCCAGACCGACCCCCATTTCCGCGACCTCATCCTCTTCTCCGAGTACTTCCAGGGAGATGACGGGGCGGGGCTAGGGGCCAGCCACCAGACCGGATGGACGGGCCTCGTGGCCAAGCTCATCCAGCAAAGCGGCGAATAACAAGGAGAGTGGATCCCATGTCCAACGGCAACACCATCCATAAGCCCGACGCCAATCCCGTCCTGGCCCTCGTCCTGAGCGTGCTCCTCGTCGGCCTCGGGCACCTCGTTCCCAACGGCCAGCAGCGCAAGTTCCTCTTCAACCTCCTGGCCACCCTGGCCGGGACCTGCGCCTGCCTCGTGCCCGGGATCGTGATCGCGGTCTTGAGCATCATCGATGCGTACCAGACCGCCCTGCGCCTGCAGAACGGCGAGACCATCCCCGAGAACGAGTACACTTTCGCGCCCTACTTCAAGGTCGTGAAGATAATCGATAAGACCGCCACCTGCTCCGGGGCCTAAAGCGCGTCGTGCCGTCCCGGGATCCGCGCCCCCTAGGATCCGGCTCCGCGCGGTGCGGTTGTCGGTCGGGGGTCAGGAAAATTGATTCGCGTCGGAGAATTGGAGACGAGACACGCGACTGGGGTGCGATCCACGAGGCGCTGCCCGGTAAGCCCGGCGCGACTCGTCAACTGCTCCTCGAGCGCAATGGAAATCGAATCAAGGTCCCGGCCAGAGTGACGGCTCTTCATCTCTGACGAAAGCTCATGGTCGCGATGCTTGTGGTGGCCATGATCTCGAGCGACAGCTCGTCGGTTCTCCGCCCGCCCGGGCACGGCCGGGGAGGATGTGCTAAAATCCTCTCTGAGCCGCGTGGGCTATCCAGGCCCCTCCACGAGCCCGAGAACGAGGGTGTCCGGTGACCAAGCCCGTGGCCGTTCAGTACCTGGGCTTTCACTCCACGGCCGAAGCCCGCGAGTACACGCTGCGGGTGGGGGGGGGAGACGAGTCGCGCGACTTCACGGTCTTGATCCCCCACACCGCGTTTGCCGCCCGCCGCGCACGCTACCAGGACGCGCCCGACATCTGCTTCTCCAAACTGCAGCGAGAGCTGGCCGCCAACGCCGACCTGCTGCCGGCCGAGTTCGTAGTGACGGAAGCCGACCTTATCGGCTACCGGGAATCGCAGACGCGGAGGACCGAGCGTCGGCCCCGGGCTCCCAAGGTCCCGCGCTGATCCGGTCAGCCCGCGGTGACTAGGCGGGCGGGCGCATCCCCGATCCTCCGCTCCCCGATCTGCTGTCGCCACATCGCGTAGTAGAGCCCCTTCTCCTCCAGCAACTCCGCGTGGCGTCCCGACTCCACGATTCGCCCCCGCTCGAGCACGAAGATCCGATCCGCGTGCAGGATGGTGGAGAGTCGATGGGCGATGAGCAGGGTCATGACGTCCCGGGACCGCGCCACCTCCCGTATGGTCCGGCTGATCTCCTCCTCGGTCAGGGAGTCGAGGGAGGAGGTGGCCTCGTCGAAGAGAAGCAGGTGGGGCCGGCGGAGGAGAGCGCGGGCGATGGAGAGCCGCTGCTTCTCGCCCCCTGAGACCTTGACTCCCCCTTCCCCGATGACGGTGTCGAGCCCGCGATCGGCCCGGGCCAGGAGGCTGTCGCAGGCGGCCTTGGAGAGGACCTCCCGGCACTCCGCGTCGCTGGCTCCCGGACGCACGAAGAGCAGGTTCTCGCGGATGGTGCCCGAGAAGAGCTGGGGATCCTGGGTGACGAGGCCGATGCGCTCGCGGAGGGTGTCGAGGTCCACCCGGGGGCCGGGGTGGCCGTTGTAGAGGATGCGCCCGCGCTCCGGCGTATAGAGGCCTACGATCAGCTTGACGAGGGTGGTCTTGCCTGCCCCCGAGGGTCCCACGAAGGCGATGGTCTCGCCGCGCTCAAGAGCGAAGGACACGTCGACGAGGGCGGGGGCGGCCGCGGCCTGATGGGTGAAGCCCACCCCTTCGAAGGAGAGGTGCGTCAGGGCGGCGACGGCGATGGGGTCGGCGGGCCGGGGCTCCTCCGGGGTCTCCAGGATGCTCTGGAAGTTGCGGAGGGAGACCTCGGTCTCCCGGTAAATGTTGATTACGTTCCCCAGCTCCTGCAGGGGGCCGAAGATGAAAAATGAGTAGATGAAGAGGGAGAAGAACTGCCCGACCGTGATCTCCCGGGCGAAGATCAGGTAGAGCATCAAGAACATGATGCTGGTGCGCAGGGCGTTGACCGCGGTGCCCTGGATGAAGCTCAGGCCGCGGAGGTAGCGCACCTTCTTCAGCTCCAAGGAGAGGATCTTCTCGGTGGTGGCGTTGAGCCGGTCCACCTCCTGGCTGGCCAGGCCCAGGCTCTTCACGAGTTCGATGTTCCGCAGCGACTCCGTGGTGGCGCCGGCGAGGGCGGTCGTCTCCGCCACGATGACCCTCTGCACCTCCTTGATCTTGCGGGAGAGGACCGAGCTCAGGATGCCGAGCAGGGGCACGGTCAGGAAGTAGACGGGGGCGATGATCCAATGCACGCTGAAGGCGTAGATCACAACGAACACGATCCCCACCAGGGAGGTGAAGAGGACGTTGATGGCGGCCGCGATGAGCTTCTCCACGTCCGAGCGGACCTTCTGCAGCTTGCCCAGGGTCTCCCCGCTGCGTTGGTCCTCGAAGACGGCGTAGGGGAGGGAGAGCGAATGGCGGATGCCGTCCGAGTAGAGCTGGGCCCCTAGGCGCTGGGTGATGACGTTGACGAAGTAGTCCTGGAAGTTCTTGGCCACCCGGGAGACGAGGGCCACCCCCACCGCCGCCGCCAGCAGGAGGCTCACCCCCCGGAAGAACTGGCCGGTGGTGTACTCCTGGTAGCGGGTCGCGTAGCCGTCGATGACGTAGCGGAAGATCAGGGGGTCGAGCAGGGAAAAGATCTGGTTGATGGCGGCGAGGAGCAGGGCCACCGCCAGGAGGCTCCAGTACTGGCGCAGGTAGGCGAAGAGCAGTGTCATGGGTTTGCAAGCCTCCGGATCTGGATCTCGTCCACGCCGAGGGCGAGCGCGGGGGGAGGGCTGAGCACGACGGTCGCGAGCCCGGGGGGTAGCGAGGTCTCGACCTTCAGCTCGGTCCGGCCGTCCAGGGGCAGCACGAGCTGGGGCCCGGCCTCGACCGCGGACCGGACCGTGCGGTGATCGAAGTCGTCGGGGGTGAGGAAGACGGTCAAGGCCTGTCCGCCCGGCGCGGGCGGGTAGGGGCGGAGCTTCAGACTGAGCTCTACCCCGGTCTCGATCGGCGAGTAGAGGATCAGCTTCGTCCGTCCCCCTTGGATCGTGAACCGGGGCGGGCCCGGGACTCTCTCCTCGACCGGGCCGCCGGGGTTCACGACGTGTATGAGGAGCGGCCGCTCGGAGGGAAGCAGGCGGGCAAAGCCACCCCCCAGGCTCTCGAACCCGCCCGTTTGGAAGGGAATGAAGCCGCAGAGGAGGGGGACGACCCCCGCCTCGCCGATCCGGCCGAGCAGCTCCCGGTAGAGCGCAGCGCCCCCCTTGGGGTGGAGGCCGATGGACGGGCTCTCCGTCCAGTCGCCGACGATCGGCCGTGGGTAAGCGAGCAGGGCGGTGTAGGGGGCGAGCCAGCGGTGCGCGCTGACCGGCCGCCCCACCACCAGAAGGGTGCCCGGGGGCAGCTCCCGGATCCGGCGCTGCACGACCCCCGCCTCCGCGAGCGGCCGTTCCGCCCGGATGATCTCCCTCATGCTGAGCCCGAGCGACTCGCTCCAGGCTCCGTGCACCCAGAGTGAACTCAGGGGCACGGCCAGGAAAAGAGCGGGCGCGAGGCGCGGGCCCCGAGAGCGCAGGAGCTGCCGGAGGGCCGCCACCTGAAAGAGGAGCACGAAGGGAAAGGCCCACTGCATCAGCTTGAAGACGTTCCAGGTGTGGCCGATGAGGCCGGTCCAGGGGTCGTGGACCCAGAGCGCGTAGTAGGCAAGGGCGCCGGCGAAGGCGAGGGTCGCCGCGGCCAGCACCCGGGCCCGCGGTTGCCGCCATGCGTGGAAAAGCCCCGCCACCGTCAGGCCCAGGCCCAGCGGGGCGAGGGCCGCGAGCGCGGCGCTCAGGAAGGGAACCCGTACGCTTGTCGCGTGAAGGCCGAGGACCCGCACGCCCATGGCGAACTCCAGGAACTGGAGGACGCTCAACGAAACGTGGCCCCCCGCATCGGAGCCCGCGAAGCGGAAGAGACGCCCAACGGCTCCCCGAAGGTCGGGGAACCCCAAGATCAAGACCAGCAAGACGATGATCCCTAGGTGGGCCAGGGTCCGCCGAGGCGGGCCGTGGCGCCGGGCCCGCATAGAGCAGGCGGCGGCGTAAGCGATCCCGGCCGCTCCCAGCGCGGGGACGAGCGGCAGGTAGACGTTCAGGAGAAAGGCCGCGAGCAGGGCCACCAGGATGGCGGTGTTCAGCCGCCAACGCCGCTCGTGGATGCCGCGGGCCAGCACGGCCAGAGCCAGGAGCAAGGCGGGCAGCGCGCAGGTCTGCTGCAGGAAGCCGTTGTGATGCCCCCAGTAGCCCGGGTGAGCCATCACCGCGAAGGCCAGGCTGGCTCCCCCGGCCCAAGCGTGCCCCCACAGGAAGACCCAGCGCGCCACCACGAAGAGAGCGGCCGTCTGGAGGACCATCCCCCAGGCACTGACCGCCGGATACACCAGCAGGGAGAGGGGGGCCCCCGAACCCGCCTGCACGAGGGCCAAGAAGTGCGCGATCCCCAGGGGATAGCCCTCCTGCTGCCACAAGAACGGAATCGCCGTGACGGGCGAGGCGGGGTCCCAGAGGCACGGGCTCCCGAAGCCGTGGGTCTGCAGCCACTCGCTGAAGGCGCAGTACGTGTAGGTGTCGTTGCCGATCGAGAACCCGCCCGTCCGCAGCACGGGCAGAAGTGAGACGAGGGCACTCGCGAGCGTCACCCCCAGGAGCCCCGCCCAGGCGGAAGCCGGGCCGCGGGGCCGGAAGACCTCGAGGAGGGCTCGTCGGTAGGCACAGACCTCGAGCAGAACCAAGTGCAGGGCGGCCAGGACGAGCGCGATCACGGGGGCGGGCAAGCCGAGGAGGGAGAGCCAGCCGAAGCCAAGCGTCAGAAGTGCGGTCCCCAGAACGGCGGAAGCGGCGGCGCCCGCGGGAGTGAGCGGCCGGAGCAGGTCG
Organism: Vicinamibacteria bacterium; assembly: GCA_035570235.1. Taxonomy (NCBI): domain Bacteria; kingdom Pseudomonadati; phylum Acidobacteriota; class Vicinamibacteria; species Vicinamibacteria bacterium. Next base: position 10,185 of record DATMML010000052.1, read on the forward strand.
AAGCCCAGGCTGCCCGTGAGGAGGCGCCCGGAGACGAAGGAGGCAACGCCCACGGCGCCCACGATCAAGAGGGAGCCGGAGAAGGTCATGGAACCGCGTGTGCCTTTCCCCCGGGGCGGGGCCGCCGGGCGTCTACGATGTCACGGCTCGAAGGGCAACGCCGACCCCAGCTTTCCCACCAGGCGGTCGTGAATCCAGTGGGGGTCCCACCACTCGTTCGGGTTCACAGGCAGCCCGCCCAGGAGCATGGTGAAGTGCAAGTGGTCGCCGCCCGCCAGGCCGGTGGCCCCGGTTCGCCCGAGGGTCTGCCCCCGCTCCACCTCCTGGCCTTTCGTGACGTCGATGACGGAGAGGTGGCCGTATAGGCTCATGAGCCCGTACCCATGGTCGATGACCACCGAGTTGCCGTAGATGCCAAAGTACCGCGCGAGCACCACCACCCCGTGGTTGGCGGCGGGGACGGGCGTCCGGTGGGTGACGGCGAGGTCGAAGCCCAGATGATACTGGTGGTCCACCTCCTGGCCGCGGTATACGTAGGTGCGCCGGTCCGCAAAGGCGGACATGACCTTTGCCTTGGGCATGGGCAAGAAAGGCCGCTTCCAGAGGAACCGCGGCGCACTTCCCTTGGCCAGGGCCTTGAGCTCCTCCGCGTTGGCCTGGCGAAGATCGCGGTTGATGACCAGGAACGTGTCGAACAGATCCTCCCGGTCGCGGAGACTGGGAGTGTTGCTCCTGATCTCGGGCACCACTTTCCTCAAGAAGGAGTCGCTGATGGGCAGCCGCGCCTTGCTGAAGGGCTTGGGGGTAAAGCGGTCGACGAAGGCCAGCTCGGAGGCATTGCCGACGTCGTCCACCACCTTGAGGCGGACCTGCTCCCGGTCCTTGAGATCGTAGGGCACGGCCCAGAGCGCGAAGCGGTCCTGCGGTCCCCCGCCCGGGAGCGGGAAACCGGGGAACCACCATTCCCCCACCCGCACGCCGTCCTCGACGGCCGTCTCGCCCGCACGGTACACGACCGCCTCCGCGCCGCCCTGGGCGACGTAGTGCTGGCTGGAGACTACGGCCAGGGAGGGAGGGGTCAGGCGGACAGGTAGCCTCAGCTCCTCCACCACCGGCGCCGGGTGACGCAACCAGGCTCCCACGCGAAGGGCGGTGGCGCGGAGGATGGCCTCCCCCGCCTGCAGGTCCTTCACGGTGTCCGTTCCCACCTCCACCTTGATCTCATCTCGTTCCGTGCGCGGCCCCCAGAAGGTCCAAGGCGCCTGAGGCGTGTAGGTCCGCCGGGCCAAGACGAGCGTGCGGTCCCCCTGCTTGAGCTCCAAATGCACGGAGCTCAATCCCCGCCCGCCTTCTTCGGCGGTGAGTTGCACCACCGTCCGTCGGCCTAGGGCGGGCCGGTCCGCCCGAAGGGTGAGCTTGGGGAGCGGTCCCACGCGGAGGGCGATGATGGCGCCGGCGCTCACAAGCGCGGCCAGGGCGAGGCCAAGCAGGAGCCTGGGAAAAGCGCTTGCCCGGCCGCGGCTCATGGCGTGCCTCTCATCGGTGCCCGGGCCATCTAGCGATCATAGCGCACGAGCGGCCCCGGGGCCGTGTCCCGCGGGCCAGGGAGGTCTCCCGGCTCGCCCTTCGCGGGCGGAGAGTGGCTCCTTTCCGAAGCGCGAAGATGGACCGGAGTCGCTCAGGAGGGGGGCAGGGCCTCCAAGACCCGGGCACAGAAAGCAGCGATCGCGGCCTGCTCGCTGACCGGGGTGTCGATGAACGAGGCCCGCTCGAGGGCGTGACGCAGGAGTCGCACCTCCCGCGGGTCCAGGACTAGGCGCACGAGGTCAGCGTCGCGCTCGATCTTCATGGTCTCTCCTTGGAGGCGGCATGGCGGCTCATGGGGGGCAGAGGTGCGGGGGCGACCAGAGAGGCCATGTTCGTGATGTGGCCCCGGCCCAGCGCCACCATGCGCGCCGCCGCGCGTGCGTGGATCACGCCCATGGCGTCGACGTCGACGATCAGGTCCGCGTAGGCGAAAGGCGCGAGGTGAGAGTCGAAGGCCCGCGACTCCTCGTGGAGCTTAGCGTCCTCGGGGGTCGTGGCCGCTGGGGGGTGGCCGGCGCCGGGGGGCACCCCGACGACCGTGCACCCGCCGCCGTTCGCGGTACCGGTCGAGATCGTCGCATGGGATGCGGTCAACCACCCTCCGTGTGACCGCGTGGCCCTCGCCGCGCAACCTCTGGGAGTCTAACCCTGTTCGGCGTCGATCAGCGAAACCTGTGATCCCTGATCCCGGGTGATCACGATCAGGTGAACTTGCCGCGCGCCGCTCAGTTGTGACAATCTTGATCGACCCGAGGGACCGATTGATCGACCGCGCTCGCAAGCCGATCCTGATCACGAGTGGCGCCGGCGCTCACTTCGACCTCCGTGCCCGAACGCCCCTCGAAGAGAGGCTCCGCCGCACCGTCGGGTGGTACCGGTCCACGTGTTGAAGTACCCGGACCCGGGAAGCAGCACGGAGGATTTGTACGACCTCGCCTACCGGTGGGGCTGGGAGACACCCGAGCTGCGGGAACTCGTCTACCTCTGCTACAAGACGCCCGACCTTTCCGACAATGCCCGACGTTACTTCGCGAGCGAAGAGCTCCGCGAAGCCGTGCGGATCCTGTCTGAGCTCTCCCACCCACCGTCCAGGGATTGCCGGATCCTCGACTTTGGCTGCGGAAATGGCGTGGCTTGCTACGCCCTGAGCCGCTCCGGGTACCGGGTCCTGGGGGTCGACGCGTCGGAAGGGGAGCTGGCCGGGCTGGGGGCCGCGCGCAAGGTTCGCGGGCTCGACGGTGTCGACTTCACCGTCCGAGCATCGCGAGGGACGAAGCTGGATCTCGAGGACGCCACCTTCGGTGTCGTCTGGTTACGGGAGGCGCTCCACCACATCCAGGACCTACCGGGATTCCTGGCCGAGGCGGCGCGGATCATCGAGCCGGGAGGAGTCATCTGCTGCCTGCGCGACGTGGTCGTCTGGAACGAAGAGCAGCGTGCGGATTTCTTTGCCAACCACCCCTTCCATCCCATAACGAACGACGAGGGGTGTCATGCCCTCGGCGCGTACCTGGACGCCTTCGACGCTAGCGGTCTCGATGTCGTGCGGCTGCTCGAGCCTTACAGCTCGCCGATCAACACCTACCCGGACCCCTTCCGGCCCGGAGTGGTGTTCAACCCCGAAGCGGCCCGGCAGCGGAAGTCCGGATATGACCTCTACTCATTCTTCGCCCGCAAGCCCCAGTAGTCCACCTCCAGAACGGCTTTCAGTAGTTGACGGGGGTGAACCCGGTACCGCCAAAGGCGAACGAGGCGGTCGTGCCCGTCGTCGACTGCTTGATGAACCAGAGCCCGCTGGCCTGGTGGTAGACGGCGATGTCCGCCTTCCCGTCGCCGTCGTAATCCGCGGGCACGGGGGTATAGGCTGAACCGCCGAAGCCCTGCACGATGTTGGGCGCCCCGCTCGAAGGCCGGATGTACCAGAGGCCACTCGCCGGGTTATAGACGGCGAGATCGGCCTTGCCATCGCCGTCGTAGTCGCGGGGCACGGGCACGAACCCGGGGCCGCCAAAGCCGGTGGAGGTAACCGAGCCCGTCGAAGACTGCTTGATGAACCAGAGCCCGCTGGCCTGGTGGTAGACAGCTAGGTCCGTCTTTCCGTCTCCGTCGTAGTCCTTCGGCACGGGGGTGTAACCGGTGCCCCCGAACCCGACGTTGCCGACCGTGCCTCCCGTCGTGCTCGTCGCGATATACCAGAGCCCGCTGGCCTGATGATAGACAGCGAAGTCCGTTTGTTGGTCCCCATCGTAGTCGGCGGGCACCGGTGTGAAGCCGGGGCCCCCGAAGCCGGCTGAGTAGGTCGCCCCGGTCGAAGACTTCCGGATGAACCACAACCCGGAGCTCTGGTGGTAGACCGCTACGTCGGGGTAACCGTCCCAATCAAAGTCACCCGACACGGGGGTATAGCCCATGCCCCCATAGCCCACCGAGAAGGTCGCCCCGGTCGAGGACAGCTTTCCGTACCAGAGGCCGCTCGCTTGGTGATAGACGGTGGGGTCCGCACGGAGGTCGTAGTCGAAGTCTTCCCCCCCCTGGCCAAGGCGCGAGCCGGGCGGCTTGGCGCCGATGAAGATACCCTCGCTCGGGAAAGCCCAAGGATCGCCCGATCCGTCGATGGCCTGGACGGCCGCCTGGAGATACGTGCTGGTCGCGATGCCGCTCATCTGCTGGAGAGAGCGCAACGGGAACTGGATCTCCATGCGATAGCCCACGGGCAGGGGCCAAGGCCCCAGGTGTTGAGGATCGGCAGAATCAAGGGTCCAGCCGTAGGTCCCCTGGCTCACCGCCTGTGGGCACCCGATCAAGTTGATTGTCGCGCCGGAAGGGGAGTAACCGTAGCAGTAGACAGGGTGTCCGGCGCTTATCTCGAATTGTGTAGACGGTGGGAGCAACACCTCTATGTGCACGAAGGTGCTTGCGCAGGCGTTGCCGGTCGTACCCACGAACACATGGGCGTAATAGACATCACCGACGCGGGGGTAGGTGACATCGATGTTGCCTATCCAGCCGACGAACTGGGAGGTCTCGGTCTCTACCGTTCCCGTGATGCAATTAAGGTGCGAGGTAGAGCTGAGAGCGCCGTCCAGCCACTGCCGCGACGGGCCTGCCCCATAGGGTCCAGTGGCGAAGGCGTCTGAAGCCGCGAGGAATCCCAGGGCTGCGATCAGTAGCCCGAGGAGCTTATGACCGACGAGACGACTGGACATGGTTCCCTCCTGGAGGGACCCCCGCTCCCAATGCAGGGTTTTGGTTTCCCAGCCGCTTGGAGCGTCTGGATTCGTGGTTCCCTTGACACGGAGTCGCTCAAGAGCCCTTCCACATCGATGAGCTCAGGCCTTCCCCTATATGGACACGCGCCAAAACAGGAGAAACTCGCTCATAAGAATTTGCAATTGACCCCCGCCTGCCTGACGTTCGACTAATGTCTGGCCGATTCCCCGGTAGGCCGCCCCCATCCCGTCGTCCAATTGGCTGACCTGAGCTGCTTCTAGGCGAAACACCCGAATATGGGGCCCCCCTCGTCTGCCCCCTGATGGCGAGAGCCGAACCCTGCTACTCCCCGTTAGCCCCGGCCTGGGCCCGCCTACTGGCCCCGGAGTTGTGACAGGACCGGCCCTGAGGCAGCCGAGTACGCGGTAAAGCCTGCGCCTCGGTCAGGTATCGACCGGGGCCGGATCTCGCCCGCCGAGTGCTTATCGACTTGTGCCGGTCTGTTGCTGCCGTATACTTCAGTAACGCGAGACGTTTCTCTCGAGAAGGACGCGCCAACTCGAGAGAGAGCGATGCCGTTCAGGCTTCTGGGGGATTGCCTCCACGAGGGGAGCATCATGTCTGCAGCCGCTCCGTTGGTCAGTGTCGTTATTCCCAGTCTCAACCAGGGGAGATATGTCGGGGCCGCGATCGACAGCATACTCAAGCAGGACTACCCGAACATCGAGACGATCGTGATCGACGGAGGGTCCGCTGACAACACCGTGGATGTCCTCAAGAGCTACCAGGGAAGAATTGTTTGGAAGTCCGACAAGGACCGCAACATGACGGAGGCGGTCACCAAGGGAATTCGCCTCAGTCATGGCGCTTACATCAAACCTCTTGCCTCTGATGAAGTCCTTTACGAAGGCGCGATCACGCAACTGGTCAACGCGGCTCGCTCTGCACAAGCCGCGGTGGTTGTGGGAAACGGCTCTATCATCGATGAGGCCTCTAATGACGTGGCGCCCATTGACAACGGATCCGGCCTTACCCTCGAGGAGGTAGTAACGCTGGTGAGGAAGATGCCTTTGGCGTGCTCCCTGTTCGAGAGGCGGATCTTCGAGGAGTTCCCTTTGGACGAGGACCTATCGTTGCTGTGGGACTTCGATCTCTGGGTGCGAGTCTTTCCGCGTGTCAAGATCGCTTTTATCTCTCAAAAGATCGGGAAATGGCGGCGTCACCCAGAAGCAAAGTCGGTCATGCTGGAGGTGGCTGACCAGATACTCGTGGAGAGAAGACACGTCTTGGACAGGTTCTTTTCGGCGAACCCCGACCATCGTCACCTCCGAAAGCCCGCCTACGTCGGCGCGTCTTGGGACTGGGCGTTGGTGCACATCAACGCGACAAGGGTGCGGGAAGCCATGACCATGCTGCGCGCGTGTTTCGGAAGAGCACCGCTGGCGACGCTTTCCTACGACAAGGGCATCATTCCTCGGGCCATCTATGTGATGACGAGAAAACGGTTGGCAAAGCCGATGGCAACAGCAACCCCGCTCGGACAGTCCGCGGTGCGAGAACGAATTCCGCAGTGAGGAGCTGTTGACCTCCAAGTCGACCCCTCTTCGCATCGCCATCAACGCACAACTAGCGCCGGCGTGGGGAACGGGAGGAATCTACGGCATCCTCACCGGTCTGGTTGCCGCGTTGGGGCAGCTCACAGACGGGCCCGAGGAATACGTGGTGATCGGCCCCCGAGAGGATCCGGAGTGGTTGGCGCCTTACCTGGGCCCTAAGCAGCGAATCCTCCCCGGGCCCGCGCCACGCGACCTCTGGCCGGCGATCAAGAGCTCCCTCGGGCCCTTGCGTCCTCTGGCCGGGCGGGCTTGGAGGGCCCTGCGTGGGTCCCCTCCCCCCCCGGCCCCCGCCCTCGTTCCTCACCTGCAGGTCTCCAACGGCTTTTATGAGCGACTCGGGTGCGGGGTCATCCATTTTCCGTCGCAGGCGCTGACCCTTTGCGCCCTCCCCATGGTCTACAGCCCCCATGATCTGCAGCACCTGCACTATCCTGAATTCTTCTCGCCCACGGACATCGCCGCGCGCGAGGAGGTCTACCCCTTGGCCTGTCGCGTCGCCCACACGGTAACCGTCGCCGCGCAGTGGGTGAGGGACGACGTCGAGAGGCACTACCAGATTTGCCGTCGCAAGCTCGCCGTGATTCCCTGGGCGGCCCCGACCGTCTTCCAAGAAGCCGCCTCCGAGGAAGTGCGGGCGAGGGTTCGTGATAAGTACCAACTGACGGAGCCGTTCGCATTTTTTCCCGCTGCCACCTGGCCCCACAAGAACCACCTGCGACTCCTTGAGGCTGTCGCCCTGCTCCGGGACCGCCACCGCCTCGTCGTACCGCTCCTTTGTTCCGGGAGCCAGCTCGAAAGGCATTGGCCAGCCATCGAAGAACAGCAGCGGGCCCTCGGTCTCGTGGAACAGGTCCGCTTTCTGGGCGGTGTCCCGGCCCGCGAGGTGCGCGCGCTCTACTCCCTGGCCCAATTTACCGTCTTCCCGAGTCTGTTCGAAGGCGGGGCTCTGCCCCTCTTGGAGTCCTGGCTGGAGGGCACCCCCGTGACCTGCGCACGGTCGACAATGCTTCCGGAGCTCGCGGGCGCGGCCGCCCTGCTGTTCGACCCGAACTCTCCCGAGGCCATCGCAGGGGCGATCGCCGCCATGGCCAAGGATCCCTCGCTGCGCGCGGACCTCTCTCGAGCCGGGCGCGAGCGGCTTCGTGAGTTCACCTGGGAACGCACGGCCAAGACTTATCGCGCCGTCTACCGCAAGGCTGCCCGGCGAGCGCTCAACGAGGAGGATCGCGCTCTCCTCCAGGTGGCCTCCGGGGAGAGCGATCACGGACGTTCGGCAATGCCGCGGCCAGGCCAATCCTCGACGGTCGCGAACTAGGGATTCGCTGAGGAGCTCAGGCCGGCTCGTGAGGATCTCGACGCCGCAAGTCGTGCAGACGAACGCCATGTTGCCATCGCCAATTGACGCGGGTACTCGATGGCGACTCTGATTACCCCCCGCGCCGACCGCGTGTGGCGCTTCCTCAATCCCTTTGGCTTCTCCCGAAGCCTCTGGGGCCACCGCAATCTGATCCTTCAGTTCACGGTGCGTGAGGTTCAGGGGCGCTACAAGGCATCGTCGCTGGGGCTCTTCTGGTCCTTTCTCCACCCCCTCCTGCTGCTCCTCATCTACACGTTTGTCTTCGGGGTTGTCTTCCGAGCCCGATGGCCCCATTTGCGACGGACGGGCGACCTTGCCGAGTTCGCCCTTGTGCTGTTCTGTGGGCTCATTCCCTTCAACCTTCTGGCCGAGTGCGTGAGCCGCGCCTCGAGCCTGGTCGTCGCCGTCCCCAACTACGTGCGGAAGGTTCCATTCCCGCTTGAGGTCCTGCCCGTCAGCGCAGTGGGCTCGGCCTCCTTCCATGCGGCCATGAGCTTGGTCGTGCTCGTTGTCATGCGCCTGGTCACCCAAGGAACGATCGCGCCCACGCTGGTCCTGCTCCCCTTGGTGGTCATCCCGCTCCTCTTCCTGTGCCTGGGCCTAACCTGGTTCATAGCGAGCCTGGTCGTGTTCATCCGGGACCTGGGCTACGTGGTGCCGCTAGCCCTTCAGGTGCTGCTCTTCGCCACGCCGATCTTCTACCCGCTCGACGCGGTCCCCGAACGCTTCCAGCCGATGCTGCGTGGAAACCCATTGGCCCTGATTATTGAGGACTTCCGCCGTGTGGTCCTGTGGGACCTTCCGCCCGACTGGGGCCGGCTCACGGGCTCTGCGTTGGTTGGGGCGGCGGTCATGCTCCTCGGGTACGCGTGGTTCATGAAGACCAAGCGCGGTTTTGCCGACGTCCTCTAGCCCAGCGGTCGGCCGGGTCGGTCGCGGCCGACGAACGGGGGACTCCGGACGTCCGGGATCGCTTCCCGGCGTTCTCTCCACAAGGAGAGCACTTCGTCAGATCCTTGGTCGTGAAGATCGAAAGTCGAACGCTCGCTGCGGGGGCGGCATCGGGACGTAACCCGACGCCGCCACGATCGCACCCTTCTACAGTGGATTCGCCTGTAGTCGCGATCGCCCTCTCCTCTGGGTTCGGCGGCGTGACCTAGTCTTGCCCTTATGAGATCATCGCCGACGATGGCCTCGGAGCCGATGATCGGCGTGAGAGTGGCGGCCGAGCCCGCGGTTGCAGCCCAGGGAACGCTCGCGCTCACCCTGCGTGACGTCGGAAAAGCGTATCGGATCTACGACCGGCCCCAGGACAGGCTGAAACAGATGATACTCGGCCGCTTCGGATGCAGCTGGGGCCGAGACTTCTGGGCCCTCCGCGGCGTTTCCTTCGAGCTGCGTCGTGGCGAGGCCATGGGTGTCATCGGGCGCAACGGGAGCGGCAAGAGCACGCTCCTCCAGATCCTCGCTGGGATCCTCGCGCCCACCACGGGTGAGGTGCGGGTACCCGGCCGCGTGGCCGCGCTGCTTGAGCTGGGCAGCGGCTTCAACCCCGAGTTCACGGGTCGGGAGAACGTCTTCCTCAACGGCGCCATCATGGGCCTCGGCCATACTGAGATGAAGCGCCGCTTTGACGAAATCGCTGCCTTTGCCGACATCGGGGAGTTCATCGATCAGCCCGTCAAGCTCTATTCGAGTGGAATGTTCGTCCGCCTCGCCTTCGCCGTTGCAACCAGCGTTCAGGCGGATGTCCTCCTGATCGACGAAGCCCTCGCCGTCGGCGACGTGTTCTTCCGGCAGAAGTGCTACCGCCGCTTGGAGGCCCTCCGCGATGGCGGCGCCTCCATCATGCTCGTCTCGCATGCCGTCAGCGAGATCGAGGAGTTTTGCCGATGCGCCCTGCTGCTCCATCACGGCGACGTAGTGTTCCAAGGATCCGCGGCCGAGGCCGTCAAGCGCTACTACCTCGTGGAGCAGCAAGAGCGCCTCGTGGAAGCGCCGCCTGCCCTGCCCCGGGGCGCGGTGCCGCAAGAGTACGAGAGCGAGCGTCTAGAATGGCCCGAGCCCGCAGCCTTCCTCGACCTCACCGGGGTCGCGCAAGTCTCGAATGGCTGGGCGCGCTGTACCGGGGTGGCGCTATGCGACGTGCAAAGACGCGCCTGCCACGCCTTCCGGCAGGGAGAGCTGGCCCTCTTCTTCTATGAAGTCGAGATCTTGCGCGACATCGAGGCGCCAATCGGAGGGGTGGTAATCCAAAACTCGAGAGGGGTGATCGTCCACGGCAAGAACACGCTGCAGTACGACTCGATGGTGCCACTCGCCGTCCCTCAGGGCACCCGTTTGAGGTTCCGTCAGGAGGTCACGCTGGACATCTTCCCGGACGAGTACACCTTCGAGATTGGCATCGCCACGATCTCTCGTCGAGACTACGACTTAAGGGCCGCTTACGCCCACGACGATCTCTACGCAAGGGTGACCCGGATCTGCGTGTTGCCCGCCGTGGGTCGGTTCGGGGTCGCACTCAACGCGCCCAGCAGACCGATCCAGCTGCGCCATCACGGCGTTGCCAATCTGGCGGGGAGGTGCCAGGTAGCGGTCGCGAACGGAGGCTGAGCGGGCGAGCCAACGGATTTGGGGCGGGAGCCCGGCCAGACGTGGTCGTCGACGGGAAACCGCTCCGTTTCGGGCCACGTCCGGAGTCTCTCCAACGCTCTACCGCTCTTGGCTCGAGGCCATCTCCAGCTGGCGGGTCAAGGCGTCTTCCGCCCGCTCTTGGGCCCGCCCTTCGGAGGGTCGATGCAGCGTAACCCGTCGGTGACGTTCCATCGCAAGGTCCAGTGGTTCGACCCCGTGCTCATGACGGCGGGCGCCGTGATTCGGCTTGCCGCGCGCCCACCCATCCTGCGGGCCGTTCTCTCAACATTGGGTGTCCTTCAGCCCGACGACTATCTCGAGTTCGTGACCGAGTACATTTCGCGCGGCACGGAGCGGCTCGGCGAGAGCTGGGGATATGCGGATCTCCTGACCGTCCTCCAGGCGGCGGCCTCCGTGCTGGAGCCGGAGGCCTACCTCGAGATCGGAGTGCGAAGGGGGCGGAGCCTGTCCGTGGTCGCCGCCGCCTGTCCCACCGCCGACCTCTACGGCTTCGACTTGTGGATCCCGAACTACGCCGGGATGCAGAATCCGGGACCCGAATTCGTGCGCACCGAGCTGTCCCGCGTGGGCCATCGCGGCCGGCTCACCCTCGTTACGGGCGAGTCGCAGCAGACCGTTCCCGCGTTCCTCGCTGATCACCCGGAACTCTACTTCGATCTCATAACCGTCGACGGCGACCATGCGGCCTCGTCTGCCACCCAGGACTTGCGTAACGTCCTCCCGCGCTTGAAGCTCGGCGGGGTGGTCGCCCTCGACGACATCGCCCACCCCCAGCACCCGGAGCTGGCCCGCTGCTGGGAGGAGGTCGTGGCGAGCAACCCCTCTTTCGACACCGCCCGCTACTCCGAACTCGGCTACGGGGTCGCGGTGGGCGTGAGGCGACGCTCAGACCCGTGAAAAGGAAGGTCCTGATCACCGGGGCCAGTGGGTTCATCGGCGCCCGGTTGTGGGAGCGGCGAACCGCCCTCGGTGACGAGGTTGTGGCCTGCGTGACCTCGGAGCCTCCGAATTGGGCTCCCCTGTCCGGGAGCCGCCACCGACTCCGCCTCCCGGAAGGCGACATCGGCCGCATTCTCGCGGAGGAGCGGCCAGAGCACGTTGTACACTGCGCGGGAAGCTCGTCCGTCGCGGATTCCGTTCGGAATCCGACGGCAGACTTCGAGAAGAACGTGACCGTCACCGAACACCTGATAGGGGCGGTGGCCGCCTGCTCCCCACGCTCCAAGGTCACTTTCGTGTCGAGCGCGGCCGTTTACGGCGACCCCGCCCGCCAGCCGATCGACGAGCGCGCGCTACCGGCGCCGATCTCGCCGTACGGCGTCCATAAGCTCAGGGCAGAGACCGCCTGCCGGGAAGGGCACGACCGCGAGGGAGTGCCGTTGGCGATCTTGAGGATTTTTTCCGGCTACGGCCCGGGCCTTCGCAAGCGACTACTCTGGGACATCTACCAGCAGTGGCTGCACTCCGCGCGGGTGTCCCTCTATGGCAGCGGTGAGGAAACGCGGGACTTCATCTATGCTGACGATATCGTCGAGGCAATCGGAGTGGTGATGGAGGCCGCACCTTTCCGCGGGGAAGTGTTCAACGTCGCTTCGGGGCGCGAGACGTCGGTGCGGGCGGCCGCTCGCCTCCTCCTCGAGGCGCTGGGGGGCGACAAGGAGCTCGAGTTCAACGCACAGGTCCGCCCCGGCGACCCGCGGCGGTGGCAGGCGGATGTGGGGGCCATCCAGGCCCTGGGCGCCAGGCCGGGGGTAGCGATCGAGGAAGGGATCCAGCGCTACGCGCGGTGGCTCCGGGCCGGAGCAGGGTGAGAGGGTGCGAGTAGGCATTCCTCTAATCCAAGCCGACCTCTCGGGCGCGGGGGGTTGGATCGCCGGTCTCTACTACGTTCGGAACTGCCTGAGTGCTCTGGCCACCCTCCCCGAGCGCGCGAGGCCCCGCGTCACCGTCTTCCGGCCCTCCACCCTCCGGGAACCCCTGCTCCTACCCGAGCACGCTGGCCGCTCGGCGTGGGTCAGCGAAGTCGTGGTGCCCGTGGAGGCGCTGGAGGGGGTTGGCTCTGCTCTCCAGGAGATTTACGACCGCCACCCCTGCGATGTGGTCTTCCCCGTCTCCAGCTTGCCCCTGGCGGTGATGCCCGCGGGCGCGATCGGATGGATACCGGACTTCCAGCACCGACACCACCCCGAGTTCTTCGCCGAAGGGGAGCGTCGCGAGCGCGAACTATTCCAGTCCTTCCTCCTTGCCTACTGCAAGCGCATAGCCTGTAGCAGCCGGTCAGTCCTGAACGACGTGCAGCGCTTCTACCCAGACTTGAAGGCCAAAGGCGTGCTCCTCCGCTTCCCCGCCACTCTTCCTCGGCAATCCCTAGTGGGAGCGCCGGCCTCGGCACTCCTCGGCCGGGGCATCCATCGGAAGTACGCTTATCTGCCCAATCAGTTCTGGGTGCACAAGAACCACCGGACGGTGTTCGAAGCGTGGCGGCTCCTCCATGACCGCGGTCTGGACTGCCTGCTCGTGTGCTCGGGGGAGAGCTATGAGCATCGGCTTCCCGGCCATTTCGCCGAGCTTCAGGCGTATCTCGAGGACAACGGCTTGCGTGATCAGGTGCGGATCCTCGGCTTTGTCGACCGAGCGGAGCAGATCCAGATCTACCGGGGCGCGAGCGTCGTGCTCCAGCCGTCTTTGTTCGAGGGCTGGAGCACGACCATCGAGGAGGCGAAGGCGCTCGGCAAGCCCCTGATCGTCTCCGACATTCCGGTTCACCGCGAGCAATGCGGGGCGCAGGCGCGCTACTTCCGCAAGGATGACCCCGGGGAGCTGGCCGACCTTCTTCAGGCGGGGTGGTCCCGGCTCCCCGAAGGGTACGACCCGGGAGCGGAGGCAAAGGCACAAGGGCACGCGCGACGGCAGGCCCGCCGCTTCGGCGGAGAGCTGCTTTCCGCTTTCGAAGATGTCGCCCAGAATCGACAGGCCGGCGCGGCCGTGGCCGCCGAGAAGCGGTTGATGCAGCCTCTCGTCGTCGACCTGACCCGTAGGCTGCATGTGGTGGAGGCGGATCGGCGGGCCCGCCTCAAGGTTATCGGGCATCAAAGCGACGAACTGGCCCGCATTCCGGGCCTCGAGGCCGAGGTCGAGCTCCTGCAGACGCAGCTGGACGAACGTCTGGAGGTCATCGAGCGCCAAGGCGCGGAGCTTGGCCGCATCGCGACGCTTGAGGCGAACATCGGCTTCGTCCGAAAGCAGCTCGACGAGCGCCTAGAAGTTATCGAACGCCAAGCCGCAGAGCTCAGCCGCATCCGCGGGCTCGAGGCGGATGTGGCCTTCCTGGGTACGCAGCTCGACGAACGCCAAGAGGTTATCGAGCGCAAAGCGACCGAGCTCAGCCGCCTCCCCGCGCTCGAGGCGGACATGGCGTTCCTGCGCAAGCAGCTCGACGAGCGCCAGGAGGTCATTGGGCGCCAGGCCGAGGAGCTCGGCCGCCTCCCCGGGCTCGAGGCGGACATGGCGTTCCTGCGCAAGCAGCTCGACGAGCGCCAGGAGGTCATTGCCCGCCAGGCCGCGGGGCTCGGCCGCCTCCCCGGGCTCGAGGCCGATGTGGCGTTCCTGCGTACGCAGCTCGACGAGCGCCAGGCCGCGGGGCTCGGCCGCCTCGCCGAGCTGGAAGCCGAACAAGCGGGTTACCTGGAGTCGCTCCGCCAGCGAGACCGCCAGCTGGCCGAGCTCTCCGCCTTACTTGATGAGGCACGTCCCCGCACCCTACTCGGACTGACCTGGCCTAGGGAGGTGAGGCGGAGCCGCTTGGCGCTTGATCGGGCACGTGCGCTTCTCACCGAGGCCCTCCGGCGAGACGCCTAGAGTCCTTGACCTCGCCCAGGGCGATTCTCCCGACCAAGGGAACTCTTGATCCCATGCCTTCTACGGAACAGGCTGGTGTTCAGTGAGTTATTGCTGATCGGTAATCGGGTGTGTGCGTCGTCACTTGACCTCTGTCAATCGACCGTTAACCTCGATGTGTCCGCCGTCTCCCCTCCAGGAGGACTTATTGTGCTGGGCGTGCGCCGAGCCGTAAAGATCCGGAGTGTCGGCATCTTTCTCGCGATGGTCAGCCCGGCCTTCCCGGCCCGCGCGGCGACGTTCTGCGTGAGCACCACGGCTGAGCTCAACAGCGCGCTCACGACCGCCCAAGGCAACGGGGTCGACAATGCGATTCAACTCGTGCAAGCCACGTACACGGGTAGCTTCCTTTTCTCCGCCAACCACGGCTTGACCGTGGGCGGTGGCTACGCCCCGGGGTGCGGCTCGCGCGTCGTGAATCCTGCCAATACCGTCCTTGATGGCAACACCGTCGGTCAGACCCTACGCCTGTTCAGTACCGTTCCGGTGGCTTTTGCGGTCGACGGCGTCACCATCAAGAACGGTCGCGCACTCTCGACAACCGACCCCTCGACCATGAATGGCGGCGGGCTCTGGGCCGTCGCCGGCAACACGACCCCGGGGGGAAGCGTCACCCTGACCAATAGCATCGTCACTGGCAACCAAGCCTACCAGGACGGGGGCGGGGTCTACGTCCTCAAGGCGAACACCGTCACCCTGACCAACAACACCATCCAGAGCAACAGTTCCGGTTTTGGGGGCGGGTTCTATGCGGTTGAGTCCAAGAACATCACCCTCACTGGAAACACGATCATGAGTAACACCGTCGCCTTCGCAAGTCCTCCTCCCGGCGGAGCTGGTATCTACGTGGACACCACTTATCCGCTCACGGGCGAAACGGGCAAGAGCTCAACCGTCACCCTGAAGCAGAACACGATCAGCTCCAACCAGGGGCAGGGAATGTTTGTCTTGGGGTCCCAAACCGGGCTCTCCACGGCCGCCGTGACCGTGGTGGGTAACAGCTTCGACCATAACAGCGCGGTCAGCGGGGGCGCAATCGCCATGAGCTACGGCGACACGTTCGTGGGCTCGCAGAACGTGTTCTCCAGCAACACGGCCAGCAGCAATGGCGCTGGCCTAGCCTTTTTCTTTACCCACGTTGTGAGCCTGACCGACAACGTGATGTTCGCCAACATCGCCGGTGCCAATGGCGGGGGTTTCTATGCCCTCCAACAAAACACCCTGAATGTAATCAACAACACCCTCAGCGGAAACAGTGCCACCTCCGGCGCCTCGTTCGGAGGGGGTATCTGGCTCCGGCTCGTCGCCGACACCGACGTGGCCAACATCTACAACAACGTCGTCTGGAGCAACACGGCCGGCTCGGGGGCGTCCGGCGATCTGGCCATCGACAACGACGGCAACACCAACGGTGTCTTTTCTCCCGTCAACCTGTTCAACAACGACTTCAACCAAGCGGCCAGCGGATTCTTCATCACCCAAGCCGGCTTCAGCATCCCCCCCAGCAATCTGAACAACCAGGACCCGAAGTTCGTGAACGTCGCCGCTAACAACTACTCGCTTCAGGCCTCCTCGCCTTGCATCAACACGGGCACCAACAGCGCGCCCGGCCTGCCCCCGCTGGACGGCGCCGGGTCCTTCCGGATCTCCGGCCCTGCGGTGGACATCGGCGCCTTCGAGTTCGGCGCCCTCGCGTACCATAAGCGGAGGCTCGTGGACTTTGACGGCGACCTCATCTCCGACATCACCGTCTATCACTCGGCGTCCGGGCTCTGGTACACGCGTCAGTCCTCCACGGGGACGACGGTGTCGATGGGTTTCGGGGGGACGGGCTATACACCCGTGCCGGGAGACTACGACGGCGACGGGAAGACTGACTTTGCGGTGTTCCACGATGCCACGGGGCTCTGGTTCATCAAGTACTCGTCGACGGGTGCGGTGGTGACGGTCGGATTTGGGGCCTCGGGGTACATTCCAGTTCCCGGGGACTATGACGGCGACGGAAAGACAGACATCGCGGTCTACCACCCGCCGTCGGGGCTGTGGTTCGTTCAGCAGTCCAGCACGGGGACTACCTTCTCCATGGGCTTTGGGGGCACCGGCTATACGCCCGTGCCCGAGGACTACGATGGCGACGGAAAGACAGACCTCGCCGTCTACAACGCCAGCTCAGGCCTGTGGTTCATTCGCCCGTCGTCCACGGGAACGACTTTTTCGGTCGGGTTCGGTGGCTCCGGTTACACGCCGGTCGCGCTCGACTACGACGGGGACGGCCGGGCCGACATCGCGGTCTACCATCCCCCCACCGGCCTGTGGTTCGTGCGGCAAACGACGACGGGGGCCACCTTCAGCCTCGGGTTCGGGGGTACCGGCTACGTCCCCGTCCAAGGCTACTATGACGCGGACTGGGCACGGGGGGATCTGGCCGTCTACAATTCCGCCTCCGGCTTGTGGTTCATACGCCAGTCGTCCACCGGCACGACCTTCAGCCTCGGCTTCGGGGGTTCGGGCTTCACGCCCGTGAACTGAGGTAGACTGTTCTCCCATGAGATGCCGAGGCTTGGCCCTGGCCCTCCTTCTCCTCGGGGTGGGCCGCGCGACCGCCGAGGTTGACATCCACTCGGCCGGCGGCCGCGTGGACCTCCGGGTGAGCACGGCTCCCCTTTCCGATGTCCTCGATCGCCTCTCGCGGGAAACGGGAACGAAGGTCGTGTACGAAGGCCCTCCCCCCCGTCAGCTCGTTTCTGTTTCGCTCCAGAAGCGGACGCCGGTGGAGGCCGTCCTCAGCCTCCTGGAAGGCACGGGGATCAGCTTCGCCCTGCGGATGGATCCCAGCGGAACGGGGTGCCACACGCTCATCATCGTTTCCGCCCCCCAAGGAATCGCGACCACGGCCCCGCCCCCGGCGGCCCCGCCGCCAGAGATGGTTCCGCCGAATGCCGCCCCCGAGGAGAGCGTCCCCGCGGAGGCCTTCACCCCGCCCCCGGGGATGACGGTCTCGCCGCCCCAAGTTGTGCAGCCCCCAGGTCAGCCCGGGAGCTCTCCGGAAGCCAAGGCCGTCCCCTTCCCACCGGGCTTCAACACCGCCCTGCCCAACTTCCAGAGCGGCCCGCCCATGCCCAGCGGGCCCGTCCTGCCGAGCGTTCCCGGAGGGCCGGGAAGCGCGCCCCGCGCCGGGCGGCCCCTCCTCGCTCCCGAGAAGGCGGAGCCGGATTCCTAAGCAGCGGATGGGAAGACTGATTTAGCGGTAGACCATCCGCCGAGCGGGCTCTGGTTCGTGCGCTCGTCGCTCAACGGAAGCACTCTCACGACCGGCTCCCGAGGCCCGGCCTTTAGACCCGTGAACTAGACCCGCGCCGTCGCCACCGGAGCCCGAGGAGGGTCCGACGGCACGGCCCGTAGACCCAGCGCTTCCAAAGGAAGTCGCGGTACTCATACGCGCGCGCCGCCTCCGAGAAAGCCCTAAGGTGCGCGCAAAGCTGGCGGTCCGCCGAGAACTCTCGGGCGCGCATCCTCCCCTTCGCCACCAGCTTCTCCCGGAGGTCCGCCTCGCACCAGACCCTCTCGATGGCGTCCGCCATGGAATCGGGCGAGTTGGGGTCGAAGAGCACGGCGGCATCACCGGTGACTTCTGGTACGGAGGTCGCGTCGGCGGCGGTGATGGGGCAGCCTGCAGTCATCGCCTCGAGCAAGGGGATACCGAATCCCTCGAAGAGGGAAGGGAAGACCAGCATTCGAGCGCGCCGGTAAAGGTAGGCGATCTCCTCGACCTGAACGTAGCCCAGCTGCGTGACCTGCCTTCGGATGCCGTACTCAACCGCTTTGGCCTCCACCGGATAGCCGTTGGCGTTCGGGAACCCCGTCAGCACCACGTTGACGACCAGACCCTTTTTCTCTTTGAGTATCTTCAGGGCTCGCAGCAAGCCATCGTGATTCTTGTGCTTCCAGAAGTTAGCCGGATAAAAGACGAACTCTTCGGGGAGAGGCTCCGCGGGAGGACGCGCGATCTCCCCGCTGCGCTCAAATCGCCGGTCGGCGCTGATGGGCGCCACGATCACCTTCTCCGGCGGGAGGCCATGGTGCTGCACCATCGTTCGCTTCGAGAACTCCGATAGGGTGAGGACCCGGTCCGCCATGCGCGTCGACTCGGGAAAATGGAGGTCGCGCTCAAAGAGGTCCTCCTTCGTGAAAAACTCCGGGTAGAAGACCTCCTGGATGTCGGGCAGCGAGACGACGGTCGGCTTCGGAAGCGGGCGTGGATAAAGGGCACTCAGGGGGCAGAAGTACAGATCGATCTTGTCGAGGTTGGACAAGACCTCGCGCTGATCGGTCAGGAGCACCGCCCCCTCCTTCCAGCGCTCCGTGCCCAGGTTGGCCAGCTCGCCCGCGTTTTGCTCGTACCAGAAGAAAACGTACTGGTTCTCGGTGTCGTTCTCCAGAAGATTGCGGAAGAGGGTCAGGAAGTACTGCTTGATGCCGCCGATATTTGGCTGCAGCAAGAAGCAATTCACCCCGATTCGCATTCCGCGGCCTCCGGCGGGCAGCCCTTGGGTCATTGCACGGGTTGCAACACGATGGGCACGGGCCGGACCTTCCGGGCGACCAGGTTGATGTCGCGGCCCTCTTCTAGGCGCAGCACTTCGAAGCCGAGCTGTCCGAGGCAGTAGTGCACAACCTCCTTGGAGAGGAAGTAGAACTGGTGCGACGGCCTCGTCCCGCCATAGCACCAGGCGACTTCGTCCAGCAGCCGGGAGAAGCCCTTTTCCGTCGTGCAGGTCGCTACGGTCATGACCATGTGGCCGCCGACCTTCAAGCTCGCCGCCGCGTTGAGCCAATATGCGATCAGAGTGTGTAGCTCCACGTGCTGCATCGAGTCGATGGAGAAAAACAGGTCGACTTCGCCCAATAGGCCCAGCCTCGCTACCGCCTCCTGGATCTCGTAGCAGTTGCCCATCTTCAGGAGCTCGAACTGCACCGCGCCCTTCCCCCCGTGCTTGGCGAGGCGGGCCTCGGCGAGCTTCATGAACATCTCCGAGACATCAAAGCAGAGTAGCTGGGCCACGCGGTCGACGACGCGCAGCGTGTACTTGCCGGAGCCGGGGCCGACCTCGACCGCCACCCCCCGGCCGTCGGGGGGGAGGCAAGGGTGCAGGAAGGAGGCAGCATAGGCATCCCACTCCGCCTCGGTACCCCACTCGTCGCCGGGGTAAACGAGGTCGAGCCGGCCCTGGTTGGTGGGCTCGAGCTTGGCGTACGTCTCCCAGCGCTTGACGTAGTCATCCCAGTCGTCGGCGTAGCTTCTTGGCCTCTCCATGGCCCTCCCCTCGTCTCTGGTTCCGCGATTCTGGGCCGCCGGGGGGCGCCGCCGCTCCCGGTAGAGCCGCCAGCATTGACGCATCACCCCGAGGCTCAGGCAGGTTGCGGCGAGCCACTCGCCGAAACACTCCGAGGGGCGGGTGTCCCCTTTCGCCACGCACCGCCAAAGCCGGAGGGGGCCTGCCAGCACGGAGGACAAGTGCCACTTCGCGGCGCCCCAGAGGAACGGTGCTTCCAGCCTCCGCACACCATCCATGACGACGATCTGGGTCATCCCCTCGATGAACTCGCGCTTGAGAACGTAGGGGAGGCGAAGCTTGCCTTCTCGGATCAAGTGTGTAGCGGCAGCCCGCGGCTCGTAGACGATGAGCCCCCCCGCCGCCCTCACCCGCGCCCCGAGCAGGCTGTCCTCACCCCCGAGCGCGAGGCGGCGTCCGGCCTTGAACCCTAGTTGCTCGCTGAAGCCGCCGAGGCGGAGGAGCTCCTCTTTGAGGATCGCGAAATTTGCACCCACGGGCAGGTCGGAGTCCGGGAAAGGCACGGCGTTCTCTCCGATGTCGTAGGTACCGAGAATCGTGATCCGGCTTGACGGATACCACCGGGGCTTCGGCACCTCCCATTCGGGGAGGATTCTCCCCCCGACCATCGTGGGGGCGGGTTCTCGGGCGAACGCCTCCCGGTAGCCGGCGAGCCACCCGGCCCGGGCCTGGGCATCATCGTCCAGGAACGCGAGGATTCGCCCGGCCGCCTCTCGGGCGCCAACATTGCGCGCCTGGCTCAAGCCGAGGGTTGGGATCCGGAAGTACCGCAGGTGCGGCAGGGGTCCGAGGTGCTCCCGGATCCGGGACTCCAGCGGCCCATCCCCATCCTGGTCGATAACCAGGATCTCGCAATCCGCCGAGCCATCCTCCACCACACTCCGGATCGCACGGAGGGCCAGCGTCTCTCGGCGGTACGTGCAGATGATCACGCTGATGATGGGTGTCCCCCCCCGAGGGTCGCTAGACATATCGGTAGCGATACCGCTTGTTCCGGTAGGCCTTCACTATCTCATCCCAGCACCTGCGCAGAAGCGCGAACGCCCTTGGCCCCAGGGCCAATGCCAGCAGGACGAGCCATGCCAGCGGATGCAGCCACATTCCCGGGCGGCCGACCACGGAGGCGCCGAGGAAGTGGTTGGCCTGCTCGCGGTTGCCCCTTTCCAGCGCGGTCAGGGCAGCCAGGAGGTAGGCCCTCCGCCCGCCCTCCCCGGACCTCCGCCGCAGCGCGGCGACATCCTCCGGAGGCAGGTCCCGCCAACGCTCGAAGAGCCTCGCTTCCGCCCCGCGCGCCACCTCGAAGTCGAGGCCGGCGTGGAGGGCGTGGTTGAAATGGAAGAAGGTAAAGTAGCGGGTCATGCTCCGGGGGGCGTTGTGGCGCCGGAAGATCTCCATGTTGTCGAGCCAGAAGACGGTCGGGCTGGAGAGGGACTTGGTGCCGACGATCATCCGGAACCTTCCCAGCTTGACCGGGATGTGGCAGAGCGAGAGGCCCGCGCTGCCCGCACGAAGCCAGAACTCGAGGTCCATCGAGTAGTGGAAGGTCTCGTCGAGCAGCCCGATTCGGTCGTGGACCCGGCGTCGCCAGAAGGTGGCTTGCTGCATGATGTAGTTCGTGAAGTCGTTCCACAGCGGGTGGTACGACCTCAGAACCGAGTAGTCGTAGGGGCGCGAGAGCCATTCCCAGAGCAGCTTTCCGCGTTCGTCGATGACATCCCCGTCCCCATACACGAAGTCGTTCTGTGGGTGGTCGGCGAAGTGCCGGACCACCGCCGCGAAGCCACCGGCGATGTGCAGGTCGTCCGAGTTGAGATAGGAGAGGATCTCTCCGCGCGCCATGGCCAACCCCTTGTTGATGGCGTGGGTCTGCCCCCGATCCTTCTCCGACAGCCACCTGAAACTCACGCCCTGGCATCGGGGCTCAAAGGTCCCGCTCGCGACCAGCTCCGCGCATCGTCGAATGATATCTACCGAGCCGTCCGTCGAGCCTCCGTCGATGACCAGATAGTCGATGAAAAAGTCGCCCGCCTGGGAGATCACACTGTGGATCGTCTCCTCGACAAACGCGGCGTGGTTCAGGCATGGAGTGACAACGGAAACGGTTGCAGGCGTGCCGCTCCCCGGTTTGGCGTCGCCGGAATGGCTCAAGCGCGAACCAACGATCGGCTGAGAGTCTGGTCCAAGCTATCTTGAAGGCACCCGGACTCGCTTGAGCCTCCCCCTCGAGTAACCGCGGCCGCCGAGGGGTCGGTCACGCTCGCGCCGGAATGACGGAGCCGCTTCTTGAAGTGGATCGTGCTTGGATCGTCGGCCTTGTAGGGAGGCATCAGAGGCCGCCGGCTGACCAGATACGGGGGAGGGACCAAGCGTTTGCCCGCGACGATTATAGCCCCGGCCCCACCGCGGTCGGAAGTCCTTGTCCCTGGTCGCCTTTGGCCTTATCCAGCAGCATCCAACGGTCTCCCTCCAACCCTCCCATCCCGACGACGCGCCAGCCAGCCGACTCCGGGGAGGTGATGAACGGGCGGTGGAGGGTGTCCGTCTCCAGGTGTTTCCAGAGGTTCTCGTTGACATACAAGAGGGTGACTCCATGGGCGGCGAGAACGTCCGGAAGGGGGGCCGCCCCCTGCGCCTCGCTCAGGATTGAATAGTCGAAATTCAAGGCAGGGTCGCGCAGAAAGTCCCGCACTAAGTACCCGTTCAGCTCCATGACCCGCTCGTTGATCAGGAACCGCGTGGTCGGACGGCGAAAGACCTCGGCGAAGGGGGCCAGTCTCTCGTAAAGGGCCAGAAGAGGCCGTTCACCCGGCCGATAGAAAGTGCGGTACCGGTTGGGGGCCAGCCAGACGATGGTCACCATCATCAGCGGGACGAGGACCGGCCCACACTGCAGCCTCCGCCAGGGGCGCACCAGCACGAACAAGCACATGCCCGCCACTGCCATGAGAAATACGCCCTGGACGAAGAGATACGCCGGGCGCGGCCGCTGAGAGAGAAGGACCGCGGCCCCCACCGGCAGCACCGAAAACATGGCCCACCAAGCCCCTGCTCTCCGCCTCAGCCAGGCTTTCCACCAGTAGCGGCGCTCGCGCAAGAGCCGGTACGAGCCGGCCAAGAGGATCAGGCCGAGGCCGACGCTGGGAAGCAGTGGTCGAGGAGAGCCCAACTGCTGCGAGGGAGCGTAGTCGGGGTTGATCGTGCCGTGGGCCGAGTTGAAGAGGAGGAGCTGAAGGCCGGCGGGCGTGAGGCGAAGGTTCCAGAGGAAGTGTTCTGCCACCGCTTTCGGGTTCGCCCGCAACATCTGCGAGAGCGTGGGTCGTTCCTGGCCAAATGTCTCCTGCATCAAGTCGGTGCATTGCACCCAGGGGTCCTTCCTCCACTCCGGGTGACGCTGCTGGTAGCCAAACGCGAAAACCTGGCACATGTTCAGGACGTGCTTGTCATTAAGGCGGTAGTGGAGCGCCGGGAACTTGTAGACCGCGCGCGTGTACACCAGGCCGACGAGCGACCCGACCAACAGGATCGGAAGACCGTACGCCAACGCGTAGACGGCGCCTCGCGTCCGCGCCACGGGCGGACATCGGAGCCGCGACCGCCATTCCCAGACCAGCCAGGACAGCGCCAGGACGGCGGTGGCAACTATGTATTCATTGCGGACGAGGACCGAGGCGGCGAGAAAGACGCCCAGAGCAGCGCCGCGCGTCCAAGGGTTCCAACCCAGCGCGAGGATGAGCCAAGCCACGAGGATGGGGATCACGGCAAACAGGTGCACGGTGAAGGTGGCGTCGAAGACGATGGGAAGGACCGCCCACCAGGCGGCGACGAGCCAGGCGATGCCCGGCGGCAGCAGCCGGCGGAGAAGGGCCAGGATGAGGACATCGAGTAGTAACACGATGAGAATCCGGTGAAGGGTGGTCGCCGCGTAGGGGTCGGTGGTTGTGAGGCGCATTACGGTTCCGAAGAAGGCCGCGTACAGGGGTGACCAGGCGATGTCGACCAGGGACCTGGTGAGCCAGAGGTAACCCTGGCAGTAGAAGGTAGCCTCGTCACCGGAGGTGAGGTCGCGGTATGACCAGATGCCCCACATCACCTTGGCCTGAAGCGCCAAGAGCGCCATATAGTAGAAAGAAGGGCGGCGACCTAGGTCTTTGAGGGCCGATATCCAGGTCGGAGTGGCCCGAACTCCGGTGAGGCTCTCCCCCGAGCGATGATCACTCCCCATTGTTCCCCGACCGTATTGTGATAGTTAAGGTGCAGCGGCCCGGGCAGCTCACTCGCTGCAGGCCTCCGGGGTAACCCGAGGTCTTGATGCGACCTCCCTGGTCTAGCCGGAATGCAATTCCCAAGGATTGTAGCGCGTAACGAAGAACACCACGGCAGGGGAGGTACGCCGGGCGCGCGATGGTGTGTCCGGACAACAATATATTGATGGCCCGAGTCGAAGGATTTTGGGGCGTGCTTGCCGGGAGGGGTAAGCCCCTTGGGAACCTTACTCATTCGAGTGGGGAGGGAACGTCAAGAACCGGCGGGGGGCGGGGGGTATGGGCCTTCACGACGCCCTAACACGGCTTGGCTCCCAGGCGCTGCTGTGGCTGAAGGGGCCATCTGCCCTGAAGAGCCCGGTGGTGTTCCTAGCCCTTTACGATGCTGATCCAGAGGGGTTGATTGAAGCCGTCATGCGCCTCTACGGCTCGAACCGAGACTACACTTCCCACTACGTGCACCAGCTTGTCCGACACCACCGGGCGAACCCGCTTATTACCTTGTACCTCGAATCGGAAATGGGCGGCCTTGGGCGCGCACGCCAATTCTTGGATGCCCTCGCCGGGTCCTTCCACCGCCCGAATCTCTTCCGCGGGAAGCGCTGCCTGGACGTGGGAGCAAATGCGGGCCAGACTCTTCTCGCCTTTTGCGAGAGGGGCGCGCGGGCGGCGGTGGGAGTGGAGATTGACCAGGCGCGTTACGAGACCGCCCGGTTGAACCTGGATGGGGCCCGGGGCGAGGGATATCAGCTGGAGGTCTACAACAATGACATCCTGAACGGCGCCTTCATCAGAACCTTGTCGACGTTCGACATCATCTTTTGTCTCGATGTCATTGAGCACGTACAAGACCCGCGGCTCCTGGTCCAGAACCTTTCCTCTTTGCTAGCCCAAGAGCCTGAGGGCTTCATCTATCTCAAAGTGGGCAACCCCCTCTGCTACAAGAACGTACTGGCCGAGCCTCACTACCAGATCCCGGGGCTCGTGCTCTTGCCCCACGCGCTGGCGAAGGTCTACTACCAAGCCTCCTTCCCCCACGACGGCCTCAACTACAGCGTCCAATCGTGGCATTCATACCTCGGCTACGAGGAGATGTTCCTGGGCGAGGGCCTCCATTGTCGACCCTTGTACGACTGTCACATCTACCTAAAAGACCTCGACCGGTATCTGCGTCTCGTGAAGCCCACTCTTGCGACCTTGAGCGCGTTCTGCGAGTGGAAGCAGATCGATTCCGGTCTGCGACAAGAAGTAGAGGCCCATGTGCGCGGCTACCTGGCGGAGCTCGTCGATGTGTTCGACCGGTACCGCGCCACGGGCGATCCCGCTCTGGACCGGCAGATTTGGCTCAAGTACTTCCCCGTAGACAGCGAGCTGATCGTCTCGCGCCATTCAGGGTGATCCGGCGGTGACCCTGGGGGATCAGAGCCTTCTCTAGATGCTGGGATTCCTTCCGGTCCTGTTCATCGTGGTGGCGTCCCTCGCGCTTGCGATTGAGGCCCGCGATAGAGAGGACAAAGTCGGGCTCCTCGAGACTGCCCTGATCGCATGCCTGCTCTCTGGTGCCTGGCTGACGGCCGGGACGGAACTGCTGAGTCTTGGGCACAAGCTCCAATTCGGATGGGTACTCGCTTGGTGGGCCGCTCCCACCGCCGCGCTCACGGTTTTCGTCTTCGGCCAGCGCAGACGCCTGTCGGCCTGGGTCTCGAAGCCGTCGGCGATCACGCCACAAACGCGATGGCTCGTCCTCTTGGGCCTGAGCGTTGTCGCCGCCGCCGGACTGGTGGCCGTGTTGTCCCCCGTCAACAACTGGGACTGCCTCACCTACCACCTCCCGCGCCAGATCCACTGGATCCAGCAGCGCAGCGTGGCCTACTTCCCGGCCCGCAATATGCGGCAGGACATTCTGCCGCCCTTCGCTGAATTCGCGGGCACCCACCTCATGATCCTGTCCGGCGGCGACCGGTTTGCGAACCTCGTTCAGTGGTTCGCTTTGCCGATGAGCATGGCGGCCATCTCGCTGATCGCGCGAGACCTCGGTGGTTCTCCGTTTGCCCAGGCCCTCGGGGGCCTCCTGTTCGCCACCAATCCCGGTGTGTACATGTGGGCTACGAACGCCAAGAACGACCTCGTGCTCGCGGCCTGGCTCTCCTGCCTTGCGTGGCTGGTCCTGCGGACGCATCTCGACCGCCGCTGCGGTCGGGGTCGGGCGGCGCTCATCGGGATCGCTCTCGGCCTGTCGCTCCTTACCAAGAGCACCGCGGTCTTTTTCGCGGCGCCTCTCTGCGCTCTCCTTGGCGTCGTCCTCCTGCTCCAGCACGGGCTTTCTAGCTGGAGACAAGCCGCCTGGATTGGAATGGCGGCCCTCCTGCTGAACGCCGGCTACTTCGTCCGCAACGAGCGATGGTTCGGCTCGCTGACGGGCCCCGTCAGCGTCGGAGAAGGCGGCTACGCGGTGTTCGCCCAGACCCGTGAGCCGGCCGCTCTCGTCTCAGGCGTCGTGCGGAACGTGGCCATGCTGTTGGGTACCCCCAGCCCGGCCGTGAACGGAGCGCTCACGAAAGCGGTCGCCGAGCTCCACCGGCTGATCGGGTTCCCGCTGAATGACAGCCGTACCACCCTGCGCCCGGACATGGACTTCAGCGTGGGGGGCACCCTCTACGGCGGAGAGGATGTCATGACGGCACCGCTCCACATGCTGGTCGCGCTCGTTGTTCCCATCGTGGCCGCCGTCAAATGGCGGGGGGCAGGGTCGCGCCTCGGTTGGGTGTTCCTGGCGCTGCCATACCTCGGATTCGTCGGGATAGCCGGCTCCCTCACGTGGAGCATCTGGAACGCGCGCTACTACATCCCCTTCTGGTGTCTGTGGGCCCCGGCGGCGGCCGTCGCGCTGGCGGCCACCTTCCAGGAGAAGCTGCTGACCGCGCTAGCGATGGTAGCGGGCTTGTCTCTGCTCCCGACCGTGCTTTGGAACCCGATTCGTCCCCTGCTTGGCCCCGACAGCATTATCACTGCGGACCCGCTCGAGGCGATGCTCCGGTACCGGACGTCGTTGATTCAACCTTCGCTGGATGTGGCTGCCTTGGCTCGACGGCTCGGGCCTGCGCGCGTCGGTTTCGCACTGACCGGCGACGACCTCGAATACCACCTCCAGAAGATGCTGCTCGAGGCCGTGAAGCCGGAGCCCACGCTCTCCTCCTTCAACGCGTTGGTACCGAGGGGTCTTCTGAAGGACGAGCCCATACCCGACCTCGCGGTGGTGGTCCAGGATCTGTCGGCCGAGATCGTCCATGCCGCGAGCGGCACCGTATTTCTCCCCGTGGCGGAGTTCCCGCCCTACCGGATCTACTTGCCCCAGGGCAGCCGGGCCGCGACGCAGTTGAGGGGAGAGATCGCTACCGCTCATCGTGACGCGGCTCACGACTTCGACGGGGATGGCAGGGCCGACTTCATCACGTTCGATCCCGATGCAGCCCTTTGGTGCATCCGCGGCTCCACCGCGGGCGAGTCCTGCCTCCAACACGGAGCGGCCGGGTACGAGCCGTTGCTCGGCGATTTTGACGGCGACGGCAAGACCGACTTGGCGGTGTTTCACGTAGCTACCGGTCTTTGGTTCATCCGGAACTCCTCGGACGGAAGGGTCGTCCAGATCGCTCATGGTGGCCCCGGTAGCGTGCCCGTTCCCGCAGACTACGACGGAGACGGCAAGACGGACCTGGCCGTCTTCTATCCGGCCGAAGGCCTCTGGTACATCCGACGATCATCGGACGGAAGGGTCGTCCAGATCGCTCACGGCGGCCCCGGCAGCGTGCCCGTTCCCGCAGACTATGACGGAGACGGAAAGGCGGACGTGGCCGTCTTCTATCCCGCGCAGGGCGTTTGGTACATCCGACGATCGTCGGACGGACGCGTCACCCGGGAGGAGTTCGGCGGGCGCGACTACGTTCCCCTGCGCGGCGACTTTGACGGCGACGGCAAGAGCGACCTGGCGGTTGTCGATCCCACCGGTCGCTACTCCTTCATTCGGGGCTCCCGGAACGGAGCGACGTCGACCTTTGACGTTCCCCGCAACATGGGCTGCATGCCGGTCCCTGCCGACTACGATGGAGACGGCCGGACCGACCTCGCCTTCTACTGTCGGGAGAGTGGGATCTGGTGGGTGAGGTCGTCACGCAGCGGTGTCACGTTCACCCGGCGCTTTGGCGGTGCTAAGTTCATAGGCGTGAGATAAGCGAGGTCGTCACCCTGTGCGTCGGTCCCGTCGAGAGGCTCGGCGGGCGGGGTAGGACGGTCTTGGAGAGGGCGGTGGGTCTGACGGCGACAGAGGGCTTGCTCCGGACAAGGACCCTTATTGCACGCGAGCCTTGGCGGTACCGAGGCCGACTACATCGGGAACGCTAGCGGATGTAACCCAGGGATCTCAGCCTGTCCATCGTCTCCTTGGCGAGGGTTTGGCCCTCAGCGTGGCCTACGCGGCCGGCCGTCTGGCGCCGAAGTGCTGCGTCCAGCATGGCGGCGAGCCGCGCGTAGCTTTGGGCGGCGCTCGACGACAGGAGATTGCGACGCTCACCGGGGTCGGCCTCGAGGTCGTAGAGTTCCCGCTTATCGGGGGTGAGTGGGATGAAGGCACGACCGTATTGGGAGACCGTGTCCGCTCGTATTCTCAGAGTGTACTTGAGGTGCTCCGAGCGCACGCTCTTTGCCTCGGTGTCGCCCGCCAGGGATTCGCTATAGGCGAAGCTCGGTGATCCCTGGGCCCGGCCTTCCCACCGGGCCCTCAAAGAAACCCCCTGCATCTGTGTGGTGGGGCCGGATAGACGGACGACATCGAGGATCGTCGGCATGACGTCCAATGCGCTCGAGACCGACCGCATGCGAGTTCCTGCGTGCTGCTCGCTCGGGAGCTTGACAATGAGCGGGACGCGGACGAGTTCGTCGAAGAGCGTGTGGCCATGGCAGTCGTAAAAGGAGCACCAATCCCCGGCGTCGAGCGCTCTTTCGCCCAGCTGTTCGCCATGGTCACTCGTGAGAACGATGAGCGTCCGCTCATAGAGGCCCCTGGTCTTCAGGAACCCGATAAATTCGCCGACCCACCGATCCACGGCTCGGACTCCCCCCGTGTAGAGAGCATCGGAGACCACGGGGTCGAACGCCCCGAAGTCCTTGAGAATCTGGACCGCCCGCGGCGATTCCCGTTCACGAGGCAGCCTTTGGTAAGCACCTTCGATCTCTGCCGCTTTGCTGCGGGGAAGGACGTCCGCGAGGAAGGTCGTTTCAAAATAGGGTGCGTGGACCTCGTAGGTATGCCAGAAGATGAAGAAGGGGCGATCCTTCTGGCCATCGATCCACGAGTACATCGTCCGCATGTCGCGGGAGTCAAGTTTGACCATAGACGTGTCGTAGACAGAAAAGCCCCGACCGAAGCCGATTTGTGGATCGACGCCGCCGCCCCCGGTGAAGGCTGCGGTAGCGAAGCCCTTGCCGGCAAATACCTCCGCCAGCGTCGTTCTCGAGGAGTTGAGCCTCTCGTACTCCCCGGGGCTGGCTCCCTGGATAACCTGCTTTATGCTCCTGATGGACGCGGTGACGCCGTGACTCGTGGGGTAGAGAGAGGTCAACAGGCTCATATGCGAGGGCGTCGTCCATGGGGCGGCGGCGATGTGCGCCTCGAAGAGTACTCCGTCGCGAGCGAGAGCGTCGATGTTCGGGCTTACAACCCGCGCCCTGTAGCCATAGCAGTTGAGGCGGTCCGCACGGAGCGTGTCGAGGGAGATGAGGACAACGTTGACAGCGCCTCGACCCCCGCAGGAGGAAAGAACGAGTAAGAGAAGTGCGGCCGACGCCCTCCGCCCCGTGGCCCTTAGCCACGCAGATTGTAAGACGGGCTTGGTAGCTAGACCCCTACCCGGCGCGTGCTCGGGGTCCGGGAGCCCGCCCGCTAGAACCGAAGGAGATGAGCCTGAACGAGGCCCCGGGCACAAAGAGCTGAATCGCTTGTTACTCCAACTCAGTTCCACTCCAGGCTGGCCCTTTCCGGCCGATCGATGACTAGCGGGGTTGAAGCTGGTGCTAGGAGAAGGTGGTCCCCGTCGTCATCCAACCAGGACGCACTCTAACCAATGGTCGCCCCCGCGACTAGGGCCTGACCATCAGCGTCCCCACCATGCTGGGATGGATGGAGCAGTGGTAGGGGGAACATCCCTGCCACCCCCATCGCTAGGGGAGCGTTGTTCGTGCCAGGGTTGACGGAACCGGTGTCGTAGGCGCCGCCGTCTGCGGCGAGGAATAGCGTGCTCCGAACGTTGTTCAGCCAGAGAGGGTTCGAATAGCCGGGGCCCGGGTTGATGTCCTTCATTGGGTAGGCCGACTGGGCGCTCAGCGGGGCGGCGAGAATGAGAGACAGGCCTAGGGATGATGCGAGACCAACCAAGGGATGACGCATGGGCCTCTCCTCTCGCTGAAGAGTGGAGACGTGGAGTAGGACCAAAGAGAGGGCCTGCCAAAGCCGGGATTCCCGTCCGCCCCATCTGGGGCGCCCACCGACTACTTTGCGCCCCATTTCGAAACCGGTCAAGGAGGCGCACAGGCGCACCCTAGAAATGTCACTGTGCGAAAACTAGGCAGGCCCCCTGACAGGGAAATCGGGAGGCGACATGGAAGAGTAGCGATCTTCCTCCGCGGAAGGCCTCAGGTACATCCGACGACTATCGGACCGGGGCGTGACGCGGGACGTGTTCGGCGGGCCAAGCGTCGTTCCCCGTTGCGGCGACTTCGACGGCGACGGCAAGGGGACGACCTGGCGGTTGTCGAATCCCACGGATCGCTACCCGGAGCCACGGAGCCAGCGCGCGGCTACCGCGCCCTTCGAGAGGAGTGATGGGGTCTGACGGCGACACACGTCTGCTCGGTGAGGAGGACCCCTTATGGCACCCGAGCGGGGAGGTGGCGAGGCCGACCACATCCGGAAGCGTTAACGGACGTAGCCCAGGGACCTCAGCCTGTCAATCGTCTCCTTGTCGAGGGTCTGGCGCTCAGCCTGGCCTACGCGGCCGGCTGTCTGGCGCCGCAGTGCCGCGTCCAGCACGGTGGCGAGACGCTCCCGGGCAGGGTCGGCGTTCGGCAACAGGAGGTTGTGGGTCTCGCCCGGGTCAGCCACCAAGTCGTAGAGTTCTCGCGTGTCGGGCGCCGATGGGATGAAGGCGCGGCCGCTTTGGGCGACGGTTCCCGCTGGTATTCTCACGATGTACTTGAGGTGTTCCGAGCGCACACTCTTTGCCTCGGCATGGCCTGCTAGGGACTCGCTATAGGCGAAGCGCGGCGGTCCCTGTACGCCGCCTTCCCACCGCGACCGCAAGGACTCCCCCTGCATCTGGGTCGTGGGGCCGCGTACAGCGGCAACATCGAGAATCGTCGGCATCACGTCCACGGTGCTCGAGACCGATGGCACACGGACTCCAGCGTGCCGCTCTCCCGGAAGCTTGACGATGAGCGGGACGTGGATGAGTTCGTCGAAGACCGTTTGGCCATGGCAGTCGTACCAGCTCGAATAGCACCAATCGCCGGCGTCGAGGGGCCTCTCGCCCAACTGTTCCCCATGGTCACTAGTGAGAACGATGAGTGTTTGATGGTAGAGGCCCTTCTTTTTCAAACTGTCCACAAACTCTCCGACCCACCGATCCGCGGCCCGGACTCCCCCGGTGTACAGCGCATCGGAGGCGACGGGGTCGAAGGCGCCAAAATCTCTCAGGATTTGGACGGGTTTGGCCGACTCCGGCTGTTCGGCCGGGGGCAGCCTTTGGTACGCGGCCTCGAGGTGGGCGGCTTTCTTGCGCGGAAGGACGTCGGCAAGGAACGTTGTCTCCAAGTAGGGTCCGTGGACCTGGTAGGTGTGCCAGAACAGGAAAAAGGGGCGATCCTGCTGACCATCGATCCACGAGCACATCCTCCCCACATTCTTGGTATTGAGCCGAAACATGGACGTCTCGTAAACGGCAAAGCCTCGATCGAAGCCGATCCGCGGATCGAGGGCCTTCCCGCCAGTGAAGGCGCCCGTTGCGAACCCCTCGCGGGCAAACACCTCGGCCAGCGTCGTCTTCGACGAAGCGAGTCTCTCGTAGTCGCCTGGCCGCTGCGTTGTGTGCATGACCTTGCTGATGCCTTCGAAAGACGCCGTGACGCCATGGCTCGTGGGAACGAGTGACGTAAACAGACTCATGTGGGAGGGCGTGGTCCAAGGTGCGGCGGCGATGTGCGTCTCGAAAAGCACTCCATCCCTTGCAAGGGCATCGATGTTCGGACTCACAATCCTCGTCCGGTAGCCGTAGCAGTTGAGGCGGTCGGCCCGGAGCGTGTCGAGGGAGATGAGGACAACGTTGACCACGCCTCTAGGCGCGCACGAGGACAGAACGATGGAGAGTAAACCGACTAACGCGTTCCGACCCGTGCCACCTACCACGCAGATTGAACGACTGGCTGAGAAGCGAAACAACTATCCGGCGTCAGCTCGAGGTCCGGGAGCCTGCCCGCTAGAAGCGAAGGATGTGAGTCTGAAGGAGACCCCGCGCGCGAAGGGCCGAAGCCGAACCTCCAAGCCTGGGTCAAAGAGACGGTTGGGTTCGGCGTGACAACGTGCGCCTTCAGTTCCACTTCACGCTTGCCGTGTCACAGATCCCCTGGGTGTTCTGGACGTTTACGAGAAACGTCGAGCGCTCGGCGCCCTCAGGGGTTGACTCGCTCCAGGGGTCGATCGCCCACGCCACGAACACACAGGGACCGGTAGGCACGACCGAGGATTCCAGTGCTTGCGGCTCGAGCTTGGACCCCGGGGCGGGGGCGTGTTCGAATCGGAACACAAAATGACGTGCCTCGCTCCCCGTATTCTCGAGGGTCCATTGACAGGCGGTCCGTGCAGCGCAAGGCTGCATCCCGATCGTGCCCGCCTCCCGATCTCCATCCAATGACCGAGGGACCGCACACTCCGGCCCGCAGCCGGGAGGGTTGATGATCCAGGCCGCGACCTTCGCCCCGCTCTTCTTCGGCGAGACCACGGCATCCTTGTCGATGATGGTCGCGGACTTGAGGATCTTGCCCTCGAGCCTTACCTCGACGTTCATCTTGTAGCCCGGGGGCAGGGTTAGACCCACTTCGGGCTTGGTGGCACCCGCGCCCCCTTCGGCTTTGACGGCGTGAACGCCCGCATAAATGAAATGGCGCAGAGGTTGGCCGCCCGCCGGGGGTGTGTTGCCCCGGAGCTCGGGGACGCGGAAGGTCTTGGCGGCCGAGCTCCCGGCCGGACCCTCGCCGAGCACTGTGGCCAGGACGGGATAGGCGCTCACGTCGTAAGAGCGGCCGTCACACTCCAGCCAGCCCCGGCGGTTCAACTCTTCGGTGATCCCTGCCCCCTCGGCCTTGCCGGGTGCGACGAAGGCCCGGATCTCGCCGACAATCCAACCCTCCTTCGATACCAGGGGAGGTCCTGGTCTGGCGGACGCGGGCTTTGTGGGTGGCACTGATTGCGAGGGCTGCGTCGCGCCAACCGCCGAGGCCAGCACGCAAAGCCAACCCGCCAGGGTCAGAGTGTCACTGCGCATCAACGTTCCCTCCGACGGGCCCCTGGCTTGAGCCAAGGTAGCCCGAGCCACAGCAGTCGACTCTTCCGTCGCCACCAATCATCTCATGGGCACAACGACCGCATCGCCATACCCCGCCGTACGGCCGCCTGGTTGGAGGAGGCGGTACGTAGAGCGAGGGTGTGGGCCGGCACCGACCCATCAACTGAGGCCTTGAGCCGCCGCGGCCGGGGGGACGGGAGAGCCGGCTGTGGGAAGAACACCCGGCCCTCACGCGAGACCTGCTCGCTCCGGCTGCGGCCTCTCAGATCGTCTTCGCAACCAGCCCCCTCTAGCATTCTGACCTCTCGTACCACCTCGCGATAACCAGGATGACGGCGGTGAAGGGGGACCCATCTGGCAAGCCCGGACGTGCTACAATCGCCATCCCTCCGCCCCCATTCAAGATGGGAAGAAAGGCAGCTGAAATGAGAACCGGAAGAACGACGATGGTCTTGGGGACGTTGTCGTTGCTTCTCCTTGGCGTCCTCGACGCTCAGGCCCAAAATCTCATTCAGAACCCGGGCTTCACCGGCGGCTTCAGCAACTGGACGATCATTCCTGGTGGGAACTACACCGTAGGCTGGGACGGTACGGTTGGAAATGCCGCCCTTGGTGCGGCCCAGGTCACCCTTACGTCCCCGTCCACCACGGACTTCCTTGCCCTCAAGCAGTGCGTTCCGGTAAGCGGCTCTACGGTCTACGACGTGAGCGGGAGCGGTCGCTATCCCAGCGGGGTCTCCGTGGTACCTGACCTTGCCCTGCTCTTTTCCTACTTCACGGATGCGGCCTGCACCACCAGCGCTGGAGGGTCGGTGGATAGCCTTCAGCTGACAGGCAGCACAACTCCTGCCGACACCTGGGCGACCTCGAACTTTCTACAGGGCATCACGACACCCAGCGGGGCCCACTTCGCGTTGCTCAGGCTCCGGTTCACGACACTCTCGGCCGGTAACTCGTCCGGATGGTTCGACGACATCAGCCTTACCCCTACCCCCGTGGCGGACCTCTCGATCACGAAGACGGACGGGCATGAGTCCGCGGTCCCGGGAACGCAGATCACCTACACGATCGTGGCCTCGAATGCGGGACCGAGCGCGGCGAACGGCGCGACGGTGACGGACACGGTGCCGGGGACGATCACGGGCGTGACCTGGACATGTGTGGCGGCGGGCGGGGCGACGTGCACGGCGAGCGGGTCGGGGAGCATCTTCCAGGGCGTTAACCTGCCCATGGGAGGGTCGGTGACGTACAGCCTGACGGGTACGATAA
This sequence comes from Vicinamibacteria bacterium, assembly GCA_035570235.1. NCBI lineage: Bacteria > Pseudomonadati > Acidobacteriota > Vicinamibacteria > Vicinamibacteria bacterium. Next base: position 45,000 of record DATMML010000052.1, read on the forward strand.
GTCCTTCCGCCACGGGCACGCTCAGCAACACGGCGACGGTGACGCCGCCGTCCGCGGTGTTCGACCCGAACCAGGCGAACAATACCGCCACCGACACGGACGCCCTAGTGCAGATGGGCGGAGCTTTGCCGGGGCCCCTTCCCCTGTTGCCGGGCAACAACTGGTGGAACCTCGACATCAGCGCTGCCCCCGTGGACCCGAACTCGGCCAACTTCATCACCTTCATCGGCGGCTCCACGCCCGGGCATCCGGACTTCGGGGGAGACGTGTCCCTGGGCAGCGTTAAGATCTACGGGTTCCCCTACGCGGTGGTGAGCGGCACTCAACCCAAGAAAGCAGTTACGTTCGCGACCCCGGGGGAGAGCGACGGCGTCGACCACTCCAGCGGCCTGAGCTTCCCCTTCTACCCCATACCGGACCTGGCGATCACGCAGCCCCACTGGATCGAGGCGGGTGATCCCGGCAATGTAGACATCCGCAGTACCGATGACCGGCACCTGCTGATCGTGGACGCCGACAACAAGTACCTCTACGAGCTCTACAACGTCTTCTACGACACGGGCACCGCGCAGTGGCTGGCCGGCTCGGGGGCCTTCTTCGACCTGAACAAGAACCACCGGCGGCCCGAGACCTGGACCTCGGCGGACGCCGCGGGGCTGGCCATGCTCCCGGGACTCGTCCGCTACGAGGAGGCCTTCGGGGCGGCGGAGATCGGGCACGCCTTCCGGGTCACGTTGCTCACCACGAATGGCTACGTCTATCCCGCGTCCCACTCGGGGGGATCGACGGGCGGCGCCCTTCCCATGGGGGCACGGCTGCGCCTCAAGGCGGGCAAGGACATCTCCTCCTTCACGCCCGAGGTGCAGAGGATCTTCCGGGCCATGAAGAAGTACGGCCTGATCGTCGCCGACAACGGTACCAGCATGTACGTGAGCGGGACTTACGACACCCGCTGGGACAACAGCGTTCTCAACCCCGCTTTCGGCGCCCTGACCGCCAATGACTTCGAGGTCGTCCAGCTCGGCTTCGGCGTCCCCACCGAGCTGAAGCTTGCCGATTTCGACGGTGACCGCCAAACCGACCTCGCCGCCTTCCAGTCGTCCTCGGGGCTGTGGTTCATCAAGCAGTCCTCCACGGGGACGACGACCAGTCTCGGCTATGGCGGCGCGGGGTATGTCCCGGTCCCTGCGGACTACGACGGGGACGGCAAAGCCGACATTGCGGTCTACCACCCGCCGACGGGGCTGTGGTTCATCCGGTCGTCCTCGACGGGGACCGACTCGGTGACGGGATTCGGGGGCTCGGGCTACGCGCCGGTGCGGGGCGATTTCGACGGGGACGGCAAGGCGGACCTCGCGGTCTTCCACGATGCGACCGGGCTCTGGTTCATCAAGAACTCGTCGACGGGGGCGGTGGTGACGGTGGGGTACGGGGGCACGGGGTACATCCCGGTTCCCGGCGACTACGACGGCGACGGCAAGACGGACATCGCCGTCTATCACCCGCCCACGGGGCTTTGGTTCATCCGGAACTCGTCGACCCTGGCCACGACCACGGTCGGGTTCGGGGGCACGGGCTACACCCCGGTGCGGGGGGACTTCGACGGCGACGGCAAGAACGACATCGCGGTCTTCAACAATGCCAGCGGCCTCTGGTTCATCAAGCAGTCCCTGACCAACTCCGTCCTTACCCTTGGCTTCGGGGGGTCGGCCTACACCCCGGTGCCGGCGGACTTCGACGCGGATGGGCAGACCGACATTGCCGTCTACCACCAGCCCACCGGCCTTTGGTTCATCCGCCAATCGACCACGGGGAACACGGTCAGCATGACCTTTGGCGGGCCGGGCTACGTGCCGGTGAACTGATCCTCAAGAACCTGACTTGCTCCGGGCTCACGGGCGTTGCCCCGGGCCCGGAGTGAGAGTCTTCTTGGCTTTAGGCGCGGCCTGCCCTGAGTTGAGCCGCCGGGAACGCAGCTTGCCCTGGCCACGACGGGGGTTCCGCTCCATCGCAGGCGTCAACGTTGCGCGTTCTGCCGGTGCTCGGGGCGCGGGGTGGCAATCACGTCGCGCCTGGCCAGCCGTCCCTCGCGATGTGCCCCTCCAAGGGTTCACCCGGGCGGTCTTCTTGCCGGCACCGAGAACCGAGCCTAGAAAGCGGTCTTAGGAGTCCAGGATTCGGTCCCGGGCGACAGCACGTCGCGGTCCGCTTTGCCCTGGGAGGCGCGGCGGCAAAAGTAAGGGCCGGAGTCGCCTCCGGCCCTTACCCTAGGCTTCGTGAAGGCGTTTAGCGGCCGCCGGAGCGTCCGTTTTCGTCGTGATGATCGCCATCTCCATCGTCCTCGCTGTGGCCGACGTTGGTGCTGGCATCGAGGATGGCTTGATCCGCGTGCAAGCTTATGCGCCCGATGGTGCGGTAGTCGCCCAGGCCATTCTTGGGTTTGGGGGTGTGATAGCCGGCGAAGAAGACGGTCAGGTCACGATGGCCCGAGAGAGTGGCGCTCGGAGCATAGACCCGGCCGGCCAAGAAGCCGCTCGTTTGGCCGCCAACCGGCGTGGTCGCCGGAAAGGTGATGCTGGTGCCGGTGCCGCCGCCAAAGACGGGCCGGCCGCTCGCATCCACGGTCACGGTATAAGGCATAGTGGAGAGGACCGGATTGTTGGGGCCGTTGACCACCTTCCAATTGAGAAGGTCGGTGGATTCGGCGTAGCCAATGAAGCGGAAGGCGTCGGAGTCGCCGTCGATGCAGCCCCCGCCTGAGTAGAGCAGGCCGAACCGGCCCCCCTCCAGCTTGAGGACGGTGCCCGCCGTGGCCAGCCAGCGCGTGCCGGAAGCGGTGACGTCCGTCGGATCGTGCAAACCCAGGAGGGGGCCGTCATCCGTGAAGTGGACGCCGTCCGTCGTCTCGGCCAGGCGCAGGTAGGTGATGTCGTCGTTCACGCCCGTTCCAAAAAGGTTGTTCGCGTAATAGGGGGCCCAGTAGGTGTTGCACTGCTGGGAGGCGGGCAGCGCCGTCGGCCCCGTGATGTCCCCGTTGAGGATCTTCTGTTCGTAGATGATCTTCACGGGCCAGGTTCCGGGGACCACGCCCAGAATGCCATCCGGGTTGATGAGGCCGTGGGTGTGGAACGCGATCTCGGGAAAATCGTTGGTGTCGGTGGGGCCGTCGTCGGCGGCGGGGGCGCCGTTCAGGGGCAAGCCCGGCTGCGGCGTCAGTTCGTGGATGTACAAGTCGTCGACGTCGATGTGGCCGACCGCGCGGTCCAGAGTGTAGAGGTAGGTGTGGCCGGCGATCTTGAGAATGAACTGGTGGCCCTGGCCGTCATCGTCGCCGTTGTCGTCGTTGTTGCCGTCGTTCTTGTTGTCCTTGTCTCCGTCGGGGTCCTTCTGGAGCTGGTTGGGGCACGTGGGGCGAAGCTCGAGAACCTCCTGCTGGAAGTTCCAGGTGATCCCCGCGTCATCGGAAGAGGCGGCCACGACGGCCTCGTTGGTGTCCTTTGGGCGGTAGTCAAAGTAGCCCTGCAGGTGACGGCCATGGCCGTTGATGAACGGGAAGTAGTAGGGCTGCATGCGCTCGATCGCGGGGTTGGGGATCTGCTTGCCGTTCGCATCGCAATAGCCTGCGGACTTCAATCCCACGGCGGCGCCGGACTGTTCGAGCGTCCAGGGGCCGCCGCTCACATAGGTTTCCGTCGGGGCTCCGTTCCGCGTCCAGCGCACGTGGTCCTGCTGGGCCCAGGATGCGGGAGCCATGAGAATCAGGGGAACGAGGGCCGCGGCGGGGAATGGGACCTTGTTCATGGAATCATCCTTTCCGGTTTGTGCGAGATGCCCTGGCGACGGTCCGTCCGTCCCAGAGTGGGGAGAGTCTTTCTGGGCCGGGTGACAGCCAGGTGACGAGGCGGTCCCTTCCCCACGACATTCGGGGAGGTCGAACCTGGTGTGTGATGCGCCTCTCTCCAACCGGCCAGGGATCGCACGCCCGGAACTGTCTCTCGCCGGGTCGTGCCGGTGGGGGGGAAGGCCCGCTCGCGGAGGAGGGTCTTAGGGCGAGGTTCCGCCGGCCTCGGGGAGACTCGGCGTCGCCTGGGGCTGCAGGCGCACGAAGAGGAAATCGCGGTCCGGGCTCAAAAAGCCCTCTTCCCGTCCGCCCGCCGCCAGGGCCAGGCGCAGTCCTTCCCCCCCGTCCTCGTAGGCCTTGCGGTTCAGGATCAGTCCCGCGAAGCCGAAGCCCTCCAGCTCGCTGGCCATATGCTCCGGCGGGAGCTCCTCCACGCGGCGCTGCCACTCCTCCCGCGGCCGCCCTTTGTCGGAGCCGTAGCTGAAGCGGAGGCGGTCGGCAAAGAGATAGGGGCGGAGGTGCTCGTAGTCGACGGCCTTGCGGACGCGGGCCCCCTCCGGATAGTCCACGACGGGGAGCATGAAGAGCATGGCTCCCGCGGGCAGCGCGGCCTCCAGGGACCGCACGAAGGCCCGGTCCGAGTCGATCGTCCGGCGAGCCTCCGCCACCTGTGCGGCCGGGCTCCCCGGGGGGCGCTGATCGAGAAGGGCCACGCCCGTGGCCAGCGCGGCCGCGAGTACGCTCCAGCCCCGCCGGCGCGCGAAGGGCGCTCGCGAAAGACGGCCCACCGACCACAGGAGGACGAGGGCCAGGATCCAGATGCTGTAGCGGCTGGTAGCCCGGAACCAGACGAAGCCGAGGGTGCCCAAAAGGCCGTTCATGCCACCGACAACGGAGTAGGCGAGGATCCAGGCCAGGGCGAGGAGGGCCGGGGGCACCGCGCCCCTCCTCCGTTGGAGGTGACCGCGGAAGGCGGAGACGCACATCCCGAGAAGCCCGAGCAGGCCGGCCAGGCCCAGGTAGGCCGAGCCCATCTCGCCCCGGTAGAGGGCTCCCTGCGCGTAGCCGGCGGCGAGGGGGTTGGGGAGAAGGCCCCATCCGGGCGCGGGCAGCAGGAGCTCGATGGGCTTCAAGGCATAGCGCTCCAGGTTCCCGTAGGGCCGGAGCAGGTTCGGGAGGCCTGGGCCGTGGGCGGCCCGGTAGGCGAGCATATTGGCGTTGTCGAGAAGGACGGCCCCCCCGAGCGCGAGGAGGAGCAGCCAGGGGCCGAGGGCGAGTCTCCGTTTCCCTCCGCGCAGGAAGGGGGCCAGGCCGGCGAGGGCGAGAAACTGGGCGAGGAGGCCCGCGTAGTAGATGTTGTGGAGCCCGGCCACCACCACCACGAGGAGGCCGATCCAGAACCGCGGGGAGGGGACGGGGATCCCCCGCGGGCTAAAGCCCCAGCTCACGACGAGGATCGCGAGGGGGATGGGCCAGCAGTAGCTCAGGGTGAGGTGGTCGAGCCCGCGGTAGAAGAGGAAGGGCGAGAAGGCGAACACCGCCCCCCCCGCCAGGGCCCACTCCGGCCGGGCCCTGAAGTAGCGGGCCACGCCGTAAAAGGAGCAGCCCGCCAGCACGTGGGCGAGAAGGAGGACGAGGTTTGCGGCCGCGAAGAGGCCGAGGCCGCGGGCGAGCACGCCCGCGAGCCAGAGTTGGAGCTTGTGCTGTCTCAGGAAATCGTTCCAGTTCGCGCCGAAGGGCGCGTTCAGCTCGGGGACGGTGATAGGGACGAAGGGCACCACGTGGCCGTCTCGGGCGGCCTTCAAGGTGGCGAGGACGAACCAACCGTCGCCCTGATAGCTCACGGGGGTGGTCCAGGCCACGCGGTTCGTGCGGCCGTAGGCGAGGCACCAGACGAGGGCGAGGCCGGCGGCGAGCAGGCCCGCCAAGAGCAGATCCCGCTTCCAGGCGCGGTGCGCTCGCATGGGAAGCGAGCCTACACCCGTTCCCTGAACTCGCGGCCCAGAAGGCCTTCCGGCCGGACCAGCAGGACCACCAGGATGACGAGGAAGGCGAGCGAGTTCTTGAACTCGATGGACAGGTAGGCTCCGGTCAGGCTCTCGGCCACGCCCAGGAGGAGCCCTCCCGCCAGGGCGCCGGGCAGGCTGTTGAGGCCGCCCAGGGTCGCGGCCGCGAATCCCTTCAGGAACGGGTCCAGCATGAAGAAGGGATCCAGGAAGACCTGGGCGGCCAGGAAGAGGCCCGCTACCGCGGCCAGGGCCGAGGCCAGACCCCAGGTCAGGGCCAGTACCCTTCGGACGGGCAGGCCCAGCGTCTGGGCCGCGGGCAGGTTCTCGGAGAGGGCGCGGAGGGCGAGTCCGAGGCGTGTCTTTTGGACGGCCAGGAACAGGAGGAGGGCCCCGAGAAGCCCGGTGAGGAGGGCAGCCAGGGAGAGGGGGCTCACCAAGATGGGCCCGAGGGCAACGGTCGCGCGGTCGGAGAGGGGAAACGGGAACCGCTCGGGCTCGGCCGGCCACCGGTACAGGACGAGCCCGTGGATGATCTGGGAGAGGGCGAGGGTGAGGATCAGCTGCGAGAACAGGGTTGCCCCCCGGCGCTGGGCGGGGACGAGGACGCCCAGGTAGAAGGCGACGGCCACGAGCGCCGAGGTCAAGAGGCCGCCTGCCGCCGCGACCGCGAAGGCGTGCCCGCTCCGGGCCAGGCTGAAGGTCACGAACGTGCCCAGGGTCGCGACCTCTCCATGGGCGAAATTCAGCACCCGCGTGCCGCGGTAGATGAGGACGAGACCGAGGGCCACGAGGGCGTAGAGGCTCCCGAGGGAGAGGCCGGCGATCAGGAACTGGAGGAGGCGGTCCATGAGCTTCAGCGGAGGGGCCGGGCCTTGAAGTAGAGGGCGAGCTTCCGGCCGCGGCCGGCCAGGCCCAGGGGCTCGAAGAGCATCACGGCGAGCAGGGAGAGCCCGAATGTCAGGGGGACAAGCCAGCCCGCCCCCCCGAAGAGGCTGGGCAAGAGCACGACGAAGGCCGCGCCCAGGACCGATCCCTCCACGAACGTCAGGCCGCCCACCACCACGGCCACGAAGAGGTTGAGCGACTCTGTGATCGTGAAGCTCTGCGGCTCCAGGTGGCCCAGGAACTGAGCGTAGAGAGCCCCCGCCACCCCCGTATAGAACGACGAGATCGCGAAGGCCAGAAGCTTGTAGCGGACGAGGTCGATGCCGATGGCGACCGCGGCCACCTCGCTGTCGCGGATGGCGGCGAAGACCCGGCCCAGGTACGAGGAGACGATGTTGTAGGTGGCGGCCAGGAAGACCAGGAGCAGGGCCAAGTCCACGTAATAGGCGGAGTGGCCGCGCGAGAGGCCGAGGAGGGAGGGCAGGCGGGGCACGCTCAGCCCTTGGCGCCCCCCGGAAAGAAGGGGGGAGGCGGCCAGGATTTGATAGACAGCGATCCCGAAACCCAGGGTAGCGATGGCCAGGTAGGGACCCTTCAGACGGAGGGAGGGGAACCCCAGGGCGGCTCCGGCCAGCGCCGCGAGCAGACCCGCACCGGCAAGCGCGGCCAGGAAAGGCACTCCGGCCCGGCTCAGATGTCCGAAGGTGTAGGCCCCGATGGCCAGGAAGCCTGCTTGGCCGAAGGAGACCAGGCCGCACTGGCCGATGAGGAGACCCTGGCCCAGGACCCCGATGGCGGTCAGCCAGATGATAGTGGCCCGCACGGTCCAGGAGTCGGGGCCGAGCAGGGGCAGGGCGAGGAGGGCCCCGAGCAGGAGGCCGAGCCCCAGCCGTGCCGAGCGCGTGGGGGCAAAGCGCAAGTCCTGGCCGGGGCTGTCGACGGGATTGGGGGTTCCGGGGTCAAGAATCGCCCGCGCGGTCCCCTTGGGCTCCGCTCGGGGCAGAGCCACCGGCTCTTGAGGGGAGTCGGCTAGCCCCAGATAGGCGGTGCGCACGTCGCCCTTGGCCGCGAGGTCCAGAGGCGTTCCTTCGAGGGCGATCCGGCCCCCCTCAAGGATGGCCGCCCGCCGGGCGATCTTCAGGGCCAGGCGGGCGTTCTGCTCGACGAGCAGGATGGCCGTTCCCCCCTGGCCGATCTCGCCCAGGGCCGCGAACAAGGCCTCCGCGGCGGGGTGGGCGAGGTTGAGCGAAGGCTCGTCGAGGAGCAGCAGGCGGGGACGGCGGAGGAGGGCACGGCCCAGGGCCACCATCTGCTGCTGCCCACCGGACAGGGCCTCGGCCTGCTGGCGGGCGCTCTCCTTCAGGGCCGGGAACAAACGAAAGACGAAGTCCAGGTCCGCGGAGGCCTTGCTGCCCCTCCGGCCCCAGAGCCCCAGATCCAGGTTGTCGGCCACGCTCAGCTCGCGGAAGAGGCCCCGGTCCTCGGGAACGAAGGCGATGCCCAGGCGCGCGATCTCCTCCGGCGTTCGGCGCTCGATCCTCTCGCCCGCGAACTCGATCGTGCCTTTGTGGGGCTGGTCTCTAAGAAGACCCGCCACAGTGCGCAGGAGCGTCGTCTTTCCGGCGCCGTTCGGCCCCAGCACGGCCACGATCTCCCCCCGGTCCAGCTCCAAGGAGACCCCGGAGAGGGCGGCCAGACGCTCGAAGTAGAGCGTCTCCAGGTCGCGGATTCTGAGCAGGGGCGTCGAGCTCATCCCTCTCCCAGGTAGGCCCGCGCCACCTCGGGGTGCCGCCGCACGTCCGCGGGCGTCCCCTCCGCGATCTTGACCCCCCGGTCAAGGGCGATCATGCGTCCAGCCAGACGCGAGGCCACGGGCAGATCGTGCTCCACGAGGAGGGTGGCGAGTCCGAGCCGGCCCCCCACCTCGCGGACACACCGCGAGACCTCCTCCTTCTCCTCCGCGTTCAAGCCCGAGAACGGCTCGTCGAGGAGGAGGAGCCGGGGCTCGGTGGCGAGGGCCCGCCCGAGTTCGACCCGCTTCTGCACCCCGTAGGGGCAGTCCGAGGCGCGGTGGTTGCGCCAGGCCTGAAGGCCCAGGAACTCGAGGATCTCCTCGCACCGGCGGCGTTGGCGGCGCTCCTCCTGGCGGCGGCGCAGGAGCGCGTCCAGGAGGCGGCGCTTGAAGTGCCGGTGGCGCCCGAGCATGAGGTTGTCGAGCACGGAGAGGCTCGGAAAGAGGCGCGAGTTCTGAAACGTGCGGGCGATGCCCAGCCCGACCACGGCGTGGGGGAGGACCCCGAGCAGGCTCTCCCCCGCGAACTCGAGGGTCCCCGAGTTGGCGCGGTAGAGCCCGGTGATGCAGTTGAAGAGGGAGGTCTTGCCGGAGCCGTTGGGGCCGATGAGCGCGAGCGCCTCCCCCTCCCCCAGGTCCAGGCTCACCCCCGCCAGGGCGTGGAGACCGCCGAAGCTCAGCCGCAGGTCGCGGACCCGGAGGAGGCTCATCTAGAAAAGGGGGGTGAAGCTCTGGTAGGGCGTGACCACGGTGAAAGATTCCTCGGCGGCGGGGCCCGCGCGCAGGAGGCGCACGCAGTTGAGGCCGTGACGCCGGCCGGGCCCGAAGGTGATGGGTGCGCTCAGGCCTTCCGGGGTCCAGCCCCGAACCCCTTCCAGCCCGGCCACGAACGACTCGCGGGTCAGTTCCCGGCCTCCCCGCCGCAGTCCCTCCACGGCCAGGCTCATGGCCGTGGCCCCGTTCAGGGCGAAGCCCTCCCGCCCCTTGAGCGTGGGGTCCTCTTGGAGGAGCACCTCAAGCACGCGGTCCGCCTCCGGCTCGCCCACCACGGACGCGGTGACGTCAAAGTAGGCGCCTTCCCACAACTCGCCCAAGAGGCGGAACATGACTTGGCGATCGCCCAGGGGAAAGGACGCAAAGACGAGGGGTCGATAGCCGGCCTTGGCCATCTCCTTCACCAGGCTCGCACCGTGGGTGGTGGTTGAGAAGAGGACGACCGCGTCGGCCCCCGCGTCCTTCATCTTCAGGGCATGGATGCTCATCTCGCGGTCCTGCAGCTCGTAGGGCACCTCCGCCACCAGAGAAGCCCCCACCATTTGCAAGCCGCGCCGCACCCCCACGAGGCCGTCCTTGCCGTACTCGTCGTTCTGGTAGAAGACCGCGATCTTGCGCGCCCCCCCCCGGGTTGCCGCCTGCTCGCCCAGGAACGCCCCCTCGCTCTCGTAGTCGGGATACACCGCGAACACCCGCTCGAGCTTGGCCGGGGGCTGCCTCGCCCACACTCGAGGGTTGCCGAAAGGGAAGACCACCGGTATGCCGGCCTCGGCCACGACGTCTTTGGTCGCATTCAGCACCGCCGTGCCCGTCAGGCCGACGACGGCGAAGGCGGAGTCATTCATCTCGGTCAAGTTGGCCACCGCCCGACCGGGAAGATATCCGTCATCTTTCACCACCACCCGGATCCGACGACCGTGGATCCCGCCCCCGGCGTTCACGTGCGCGGCCCAAGCCTGGGCGCCCCGCGAGACGGTGCCCCAGGCGGCGGCGGGCCCGGAAAGGGGGGCCGTCATCCCGAGGACGATTTCCTGGTCGCTGAGCCCGGGGACAGACGGCCTCGAACACGCGCCGGTGGCAGCCAGGAAGAGGGCCAGAGAGACGGTGGACGTCGCCTTCCTGGGCATGAGCTTCCTTCGCGGGCGGGTGCGTGCGGCCCGAGGGACGGGGCGGTTCGGGCGGATTATACGGGCGGCGACAGCGGGGCTACAATTTCTCTTCTGCGCCGTGGTCGGGGTGGAGGACTGGGAGGAGCGACGTGACAGACGATCTGCGGTTTCCCATCGGTGACTTCCGGGCCCCCGCCACGACCACGGAGGCGGAGCGCGTCGCCCTCATCGAGCAGATCGAGGCGGTCCCGGCCCGATTCCGCGAGGCCGTGCACGGGCTGGGGCACGAGCAACTCGAGACCTCTTACCGCCCGGGGGGCTGGACAGTGCGTCAGGTGGTCCACCACGTGCCGGACAGCCACCTCAACGCCTACGTGCGCTTTCGGCTGGCTCTGACCGAGGACGAGCCCACCATCAAGCCGTACCAGGAAGACCGCTGGGCGGAGCTCTCCGATGCGCGGTCCGCCCCCCTTGAGCTATCGCTGGACCTGCTCGACGCGCTCCACCGGCGCTGGACGCGGCTTCTGCGCTCGCTCGCTCCCTCCGACTGGAAGCGCAGCTTCCGCCATCCCGAGCTGGGGCTCATGACCTTGGAGCGCACGCTCGCCCTCTACGCTTGGCACGGCCGGCATCACGTCGCCCACGTGACCTCTCTGCGCGACCGCATGGGCTGGCACTAAGACCTCGAGTCCCTGACCTGCCCCGATGTGGGATGGCCACCTCTGGGCGGCGTCTCGCGATCGCGGCGCGCACCTCTGTCACTGCCTCAGCCGCTTCTCGTAGCTCTGTTCGTAAAGCTGCTTCCAACCCAGACCGATCCAGTCAAACGCCGGATCGTTCGCTTGCGCTTTTGGAGCCATGAACGTTCGCGTGGCGCGGCGGCCGTCAGGAAACGTGAAGATCATTGTCTGGCTTTGGATGGAATACGTACCTCGCTGCATGCGCGGATGCTCATAGAAGCGACTCGGCACGATCAATTGATCGGTCACGCCGTGGTCAATGAACGTGCCGTCCGGGAAAAACTGCAAGTATTGTCCGGCCACAGGCAGACCCCAAATGTACGTGCCAGAGAATCTCTTTCCGGTACAACGGCACATAGGGATGAAAGTGTCCGTACCCACGGGGGAGGTGGGATGCGCAGAGACCTCGTTGCGCGCCGCGACCTCACGGTTCGGCGGGTATCCTGGCCCCCGAAAATCCTGCCAGTCGATAATGATCTTGTCTCCGTCGGCCTGGTAGCGGCCGACCCAGTTCTTGTTCGTACTGCGGGCGTTGCGATAGGCGGTGAAATCAAAGCCAATCATGCCTTCCTCAGGAATGTCCTTAACCACCCAGCCGTCCGGATTGAAATTCAGGCGCCGGACCTTCCGGTTCGGAATGTCGAACCCTACGTAGATTCCGTCCAGCGCTCCTGCGGGCAAGGGGCGAGTCGTTTCGCTCGAGGTCGCGCCCGCTGCCCCCGATCTTGGCGGCGCGCCGGTTTCACCCGTCACTACCTGCCCCGATGGACCAGGGGATGCTTGCGCTGCCAATGACCCGGGCGGCTCGTTTTGTCCGCCCACCGGACCGCCTAACGCCGCAATCAGCGTTGTCGCCGGCGCTGCGGCATTGGTATTCAACAGGCCTCCAGAATCGACATCGGCATCGTTCGAGAGCAGCCAAAAATGATAAATAGCCCGCGACGTTCTGAACTCGGTGATGTTCTGCGGTTGGTTCACCAGGATCCATTGCTGGACTCCGGTGATCTCGGAGCGCGCAACTTGAAAGGAATGGCTCTTGTTCTTGTCCGGCCGTACGACGTCGTAGCGCACGCGGCTGGGGCCGATGTAGAGGTATCCTTTGCACACCCCGCCGAAATGGACGTGCGCCACGGGAAATCGCGCTTCGGCGCCTTGAGCGGTAGAGGCCGCATCGGCGGCCGGAAGGCTCTGTTGCCGCGCCGCCCCGGAAGGAGCTCCCGCCAGCCCTGACATCGTGGCCAAGACCGGCACGTTCAAGACGATGGCTCGAATCCGCAATTCGTTTCCCCCCGCGCAACAAAATCGGTCCTCTCTCGACCAACCCCCCCGGGCCCCCGCAGTCTTCCACGCGGAGCAGCGGCCACGGCCGGACGCGGACGGAGCTACGACCCCGACCACGAGCCCAGCAGCCTCCGGGCCTGGACGATCTGACCCAGATGGTAGGCGTTGTGATCGGCCGCAAGCAGGATCTGGCGCAGGAGGGTGCGCCCCTCCCCGTGGGGAATCTTGGCGGTCAGGTCGCGTTGCGGATCGCGGATGAGGCCACCCAGCTCCTCCAGGTCGGCACGGAAACGCGAGACCGACGAGGACCACATGGCCTCGGTTGGCTCCGCGCGCGTCGGCCAATATCCCTGCGGCCATTCTGGAGACGTCCAGGCCGGATCGAGCGCGTAGCGCAAGATGTCCTCCTGCGCGATCCGTATGTGCTCAAATTCCTCCCAGACGGAGTGGATCTCGGCTTTTGGCCTCCGGGCCCGCAGCTCGGGCTCGAGCCCGGCCAAGGCTTTCTCGACCGTGACGTGGGCATGACCGCCGGTCAGGAGCTGTAGAAGCGCGAGCCGCAAGACCTGATCGTCCATCCGGCACCTCCCTCGATATCTCTGGTGCGGGGAATCGGATTCAAAGGAACGGTTAGGAAGCCTTGAACATGGCATCGCCGGCGAGCACGCCTACCCGACAATGGTCGTCATCCCCAGCACGTGAATTCCCAGGTCCTGGTCTCCATCGACTCGAACGTGGGCCACGGCCGCCTCCCGGGTGATTCCCTTGGTGAAGATGCGCCACGCGATCTCCTGCGGAATCGTGACCCCTGATGTTGGGGGGCCGGATGCCCGATCCCCGAGCCGCCACGAATTGCCCTCCCGATGGAGAAACCAGGTTCCCCCGCACTCTCCGGCGATGTCGAACCGCAGCCATGCTCCTTGATTGCGGACCACATCGCGGTAGGCATGGGGCAGTCCGCGCATGAAGCACTCCAGCACCGGGTGATAGAGCTCGGGGGTCATGATTCCCGGCCGATCCACCGCCAACCGGATCTGTTGCTGATGATGCCATCGTTCGGTGAACTCGCGGGCGGTGTCGAACCAATTGGGCGAAGCCTCCTCGCCCGCCCAACTCACGGCAAATCGTGCGGGCGCTTGAGGGTCCAGCGACTGGTGAAACTCCGCGCTCTGGCGCGAGGCCATTTCCATCATGGAGATGAGAAGAGATGGGCTGAGGCGGCGATAGCACCGCACCCCCTCCTCGTTGAGCCGGTTGACGAGCGCAACGAGATCGGAGGGAGAGCGGATCTCTGCCGGCTCGGGCGCGCCGCCGTCGCGGACGATCGCGAGCTTGCGCAGTTGGGTGTCCAGGAGGTGGGCCGTGACATCCTTGACTTTCCACTTCGGGGAGATCGTCTGCTTCTCCCAGTCCTCCGGGGTGAGCCCGCGAAGGAGCTCGATCAGCCGAGCCTCGATGGTCGGGAAGAGATGCGCGGTCAGGATGGGGCGGGGAGGCATGCCGTCTTGGCTCGTCGTGGCCATGACTCTGCCCGCTTCCTAGAACTCGAGCCGCAGGCCGAGGCGGAACGCGCGCGGGGGCTCGATGGCCGTGGGCCGGCGGAAGGAGGGTCCGGTGGCCACATCCTCCTCCACCTCGTTCGCGGTGTCGAGGAGGTTGAAGGCCTCCAGCACCGCCGCGGTGCGAAAGCGCCCGATGGCGAAGCCCTTCTCCACCCGCGCGTCGAGGGTGAGGGTGTAGGTGAAGCGGGAGCGGCCGTTGGGGATGGCCTGCACCGCCTCCGGCCCCTGGTTGAGGGCGGGGGAGACGACCACGCGGGCGAAGGGTTGCCCGTCCTGGTAGCGGGCCGCGACGCCAAGGCGCACGTCGCCGGGGGCGTGGTACACCCCGGCGATCTTGAGGGTGTAGGCGCGGTCGAAGAAGAGCCGGCCTTGGGAGTAGGTCAGAGCGTTCGGGGTCTCCCCGAGCTCCCCGACCAGGCCGGGGTCATTTTCGGAGGCGCGGAAGCCGCGGTTGTCGCCGGGGCCCGCCGATTTGTAGGCCGTGGCCCCGAGCCGAAGGTACAGCCTTTCCCCCGCCTTCCCCTCGAGCGCGATCTCCACCCCCTCATGGAGCGCGCTTTCGCCCGGGGCGTTGGTGAGCTCATAGCGGTCCTGGCCGAAGCTCTGGGGTCGACGGTTGTAGATCGGGAGCAGCTGGCTGGGGGGACCGAGGATGTCGCCGCCGGGATCGGGCACCGTGAAGACGTCGTAGGCGGCGGGGGGGGCCCCGACGTTCACCGAGGCCAGGAGATCGTGATCGCGACGGTGGATGCCGAGGACCCGCGTCGTCCAGGACGGGCCGAGGCGCGCCTCGAGGCCGACGACCCACTCGTCGGTGTGGGGTACCTTCAGGCCGGGGTCGATGGAGCCCAGGGCGCCTCCCGGCCCCACGCGGGCGATGAGAGGACCGATCTCGCCGGGGTCGAGGGCGTGGTTGCCGCTCGTGTCCTGCCAGCGGTAGACGAGCCCCTGGGGGGCGGCGGGGTCGCCGTAGGCGAGGAGGTCGAGCGACAGGCGGTGGCGGTAGCGGCCGTAGCCGGTGAAAAAGGACAGTCCGCCGTCCTCCCGCACGCGCCAACGGGCGGAAACCCGGGGTACGAGCCCCTGCCCGGTGATGCGGCCGGAGCTCCCCTCCGCCGCGCCCCGGGTGGACTCGAAGCGGAGGCCGGCTTCCACACCCAGCCGGCCAAAGGTCATGCTGTCCGCGGCATAGGCGGCAAGGTCCGTGGCCCGCCAGCGCGACTCGGGCCCCGCCCACCCGTAGTCCCAGACCCGGGCGGGCAGGCCGTCAACCGTCTCCGCGACGAGACCCGGGGGGCTCCCCGGTCGCGTCGACGCGGTCGATCGGGTCCCAGAAACGCCGAAGCGCAGGGCGTGCCCACCACCCGCGAAACGGCGCGGCGGGGGCTCGAGGCGAGCCTCCACTTGCGCGCGCTCGCGCGTGCTCTTGCCGTCGAAGAGCTGCTCCACCGGCCCCACCTGCAAGCGCTCCACGACCGCCGTCGGCGGCGGCCCCGGCGTCTGGGGCTCGAAGCGGCCCTGCACGTAGCCGCCGGTCAGCGACCAGCGCGTCCCCGTCGTCCGCTCCCAGGTCGATTGCAGCATCAGGAACCGGTCGTTCTGTGCGGCGTCGCCCCCGAACCGGGCCCGCCCCGCGTAGGGATGCTCGACGCCTTGCCCGGCGCCCAGAAAGCGCACCTCGTCGCGCGGGGTGGGCGTCCAGACCAGATGCGTCAGGAGCGAACTCAACCGGCCCCCGAGGGGGGTGGGGTCCGACCCCTCGAGGCGCCCCGCGCGGACGAGGGATCCCGACAGGAGCAGGCCGAGCCGGTCCTTGGCGAGGGGTCCCTCCAGGAGGAGCTGGGCGCCGCGAAAGGAGTCGTAGCGGGCGACGGGGGGCGCCGTGCTCGAGGGGGAGGCTTGCCAGGCAACGGGCACGGCATCCGCGGAGAGCGTCCCGTGCCATGAGGTCCCCGGCCGGCGGGGCACGAGGCTCAGGGTCGCGCCCGGGCCGGCCTCCTCCACCGGCATCAGGAAGGAGTCGAGGCTGACCTTCTGGAGGGCGAAGAGCTCGGGCTGGAGGAGGGGCGTGCCCGTCCGGCCGGGGTCGGTGATGTCCAAGTTGCCCAGGCGATAGGTGACCTGCGTCCAGGAACTGCCATGAACGCCCAGAAGGCCCGCCTCGCCCACGTAGAGGCCGCCGTTCTCGATGCGGTCCAGGATGGCGGTGGCCTCCACGGTCTCGAGGAGGGACCAGGGGCTGCCGCTCGAGGGGATGTCGCGCAGCACCTCTTGATCGAAGGTTGCCCCACCCCCCGCTGCTTCCGCCGCCGCCAGGAGGCCAGGGGCCAGGAGCACGGCCAAGCGCGGGGGGAGCACGGCGAAAGGGGGTCCTAGTGGGTGATCTTGGCGCGCGGGGGAGGGGGGGGCGGCGAGGAGGGCACGGCCGGACGTGCCGCCCGCACCGGGGGCGGCGCGTCCCGCACCGCCTCCCGCGTGCCGGCCAGGGAGCCGAGCTCCGCCTCCACGTCCTCCCCCAGGTTCCCCGGCACCAGGAGGTCTTGCTCCGCGGCCAGGATGTCCTCCATGTCGCGGACCCCACGCTCCGTCTCCTCCGCGGAGGAGACGAGGCCGTCCAGCTGCTCGGTGATCGTACGGGGGTCGCGCATGGAGAAGCTCTGGTCGCGCAGGAGCTGAAGCACTTCGAGGACGGTCTCCGTCTGGGCATCGATGAGCTGGCGGTTCTCCAGCGCCTTCTGGTAGCGCTCCAAGCGCTTCCCGAGCACAGTCCGGGTCTTGGCCTTGATCTGTTGGATGCGCTCGGGCCCCTGCGTGATCTCGCGGTCGAGCATGGCGATCCGCTCCTGGATCCGCTCCGGGTCGGTGGTGGAGAAATAGGCCTCATAGCGCGCCACCGAGTAGCGCATGCGCAGGAAGAAGGAGAGGAGGAACTCCAGCTTCTGGACCAGCTCTTCCAAGAGCATCCGTGACGAGGCGTCCAGGCCCTTGTAGTTCTCCCGAATCTCCCCGGCCAGGGTCTCGAGGCCGCGGTAGCGCTGGCGCTCCGCGTCCGGCAGGGCTCGCAGCATTTCCGAGACCTCTCCCTGCTTCTTGACCTGCTTCTCCTCCCGGTCCTCTTCCAACTCGCGGGCCTTGACCAGACGCTGGAAGCGGGGGCTTGAGGCCACGAGGGGGAGGATGGTGAGCTGCACGCCCGCGACCAGGATCAGGGGGAGCGCGCTTCCCGAGAGGAGGGCGAAGCCAAGCGCGGTGCCCAATGTGATGAGGTTGTACTGGCTCTTGAAGGCATGGGCGAGGTAGTTGGGTTCCTCGGTCACGCTGGGCTCTCCGATCGCCCATAACCTACCACCGTTTCGGCGGTGACCGCACCCCCCGCACCCCCCGCCTTGACCGCGGGGCCGGCCCGGGCGTAGCTTGGCACGTGCGCCCGGTTTCCAGCCGGCGGCTCATCCTCGGCTCCGGGCTCTGCGCCGCCCTGGGGGGGGTTGTCCTCAGCCTCGCGGGAGGGGACGTGCCTCCCTCGGTGGCGCCGACCTTCTTCACGTTGACGGTGGCGGGCCTTCTCGCGGGCCTCCTCGGCGCCCGCTCGGCCCCGACCCCGGATCCGCCCTTGGCCCCGACCCCATCCGCCGCGGACGCGAGGCCAGCCGACTCCCCAGGGGAGGAGGCCCCCCCCGCTTCCCCCCCCGGCGGGCCGGAGAGCCCGGAACCAGGGGCGGCGGGCCCGCCCCTCGAGCCCCCGGCCCTCTCCCTGCTCCTGGCCCATGACGCCCTCGAGATCCAGGTCCGCGAGTTGAGCGCGGAGCTGGCGCTCAGCAAGGAAGCCCTTCTCCTGGAGGTCGCGCGTCGTCAGCAAGCGGAGGCGGAGCTCGGCAGCCTTTCCGACCAGGACCCGCTCACCGGCCTCCCCGGTCGCCGCCTCCTGAACGATCGTTTCTCGGTGGCGGTCGCGCATGCCATCCGGCAGAGGCAGAAGCTGGCCCTCCTCCTCCTCGACCTCGACGGTCTCGCCGAGATCAACGAGAAATGGGGACGCGGCGTGGGAGACGACCTCATCCGCAGCATGGGCGCCCTCCTGGAGCGCACCCTCCGCCAGGGCGACACCATCGCCCGTCTAGGGGGCGACGATTTCACGGTCCTCCTACCGGGAGTAAAGAAGGACGAAGACGTGGCCGTGATCGCGGAAAAGCTGCGCCTGGCCCTCCGCAACCCCTTCAGCATCGGGGGGCGCGAACTGACCGCTACCGCCAGCATCGGGATCGCGCTGCACCCCGACGACGGACCCGACATCGAGAGCCTGCTCAGGTGTGCGCACATCGCCCTGGGGAGGGCCAAGGGGAAGGGGGGGGACTCCTACGACATCCACGCTCCCCGCTCCAGCGCGGTCGCGGCCGAGCGCCTGGCCCTGGAGAGCGCGCTGCGCAAGGCCCTCGTGCAGCAGGCTCTCTCCCTCGTCTACCAGCCCATCGTGGCCTGCGAGACGGGGGTCATCGTGGGGGTGGAGGCCCTGCTCCGCTGGCGCAATCCCGACCAGCAGACGCTGGCCGCGGCCGACTTCGTCCCCCTCGCCGACGCCACCGGCCTCTCCGTCCCCCTGGGCCAGTGGGCGCTGCGGAACGCCTGCTTGCAGGCCAAGGCCTGGCTGGACGCCGGCCACACCGGCATCGTGATCACGGTCAACGTGTCCCCCCGGCAACTCCAGCACCCGTCCCTGGTCAAGCTCGTGAAGCGCGCTCTGGAGGAGACCCGCCTGCCCGCCACCGCCCTGGAGCTGGAGGTCCCGGAGGCGGAGCTCGCAAGGAGCCCCCGGCACTCCATCGACCGCCTGGCCGAGCTCAAGGAGCTCGGGTTGCGCATCTCCATCGACGACTTCGGGGTGGGCGACTCCGTGCTCTCCCAGCTCCACCGCTATCCCGTGGACTCGCTCAAGATCGACGGGGCCGTCATCCGCGACATCGCGACCGACCGCAACCGGGAGGCGGTGGCCACGGCCGCCATCGCCCTCGCCCGCGCCCGCAAACTCAAGGTGGTAGCGGAGGGGGTGGAGACGGAGGCCCAGCGGGTGCTGCTCGCGCGCTGGCAGTGCGACCGGATCCAGGGCAATCTCATCGGGCCCCCCGTGGCGGCCGCGGAGATAGAGACCCTGCTCGCGCGCCAGAAGCGAACGGCCCTCGCGGGCCCGCAGTGAGGAGCGCTCTCAGACGGTAAGGCGCAGATTCCCGCCCCGCGCCTGCTCGCGGATCTTCTGCAGGACCATGTGCTCGATCTCCCGAAAGCGGTCGGTCTGCTTCAGCTCCTCCGTCCGGTGGAGGGGGAGGTCCACCGGCACCTCGTCCACGATGGTCCCCGGCCCCGAGGACAGGATGTGGATCTTGTCGGCCAGGTAGACGGCCTCCGGAATGTCGTGGGTCACGAAGAGGATCGTCCCTTCGAGCTCCTCCCAGAGCTCGTTGATCAGGTTCTGCATGCCCAGGCGGATCTGCACGTCGAGGGCGCCGAAGGGCTCGTCCATGAGGATGATCTGGGGCTTCACGGCCAGGGTGCGGGCGATGGCCACCCTCTGACGCATCCCTCCCGAGAGCTGTCCGGGATACTTGCTCTCCGTCCCCCCGAGCCCCACCTTCTTGATCCAGGTGCGGGCGACCTTCTCCCGCTCGTCACGCGGGACCCCCCGGAGCTTGAGGCCGAAGGCCACGTTTTCGAGCACGGTCAGCCAGGGGTAGGAGCTGTAGCCCTGGAAGACCATGCCCCGGTCGGGGCCGGGGCCCAGAATCGGCTGCTGGCGGAGCAGGACCTCCCCGCTGGTGGCGGGAAAGAGCCCGGCCACGATGTTGAGGACGGTGCTCTTGCCGCAGCCCGAAGGTCCCAAGAAGACCCGGAACTCGCCACGGTCGGGAAGGTCGGGCACGATCAGGTTCACGTCCTTTATGGCGTGAAACTCCTGGCCGTCCGGGTTTACGAAGGTCTTGCTGACCTTGCGCAGCTCCAGGATATTGGTGCCGGGGACGTGGGCGGCGGGCATCACGCCCTCCCCGAGAAGAGCCGGTGGTTGATCCAGCGCAGGATCTGGTCCGAGAGCACCCCGATCCCCAGGATGACGAGGACGAGGGCGAATATCTGGTCCACGTGGGAGCGCTTGCCGGCCACGGTGATGAGCGCGCCCAGGCCATAGGGTGCGTTGATGACCTCGGCCAGGATCACGTAAGTCCAGCCGATGCCGTTCATGACCCGCAGGGCCTCGCCGATGCTGGGCAGGCTGGCGGGGATCAGGACCAGGTTCACGATCTGCCAGCGCGACGCCCCCAGGGTGGTCGCGGTCTGGAGATAGACTTCGTCGACCTTCTCCACCGCCTCCACCACCAGGGGCAGCAGGTAAACGACCGTCCCCATGAAGAGGAACGTGATCTTCTGCGTCTCTTCGATGCCGAACCAGACGATGGTGAGGGGGACGAGGGCGGAGATGGGGAGGAACCGCAGGGGCTCCAGAATGGGGGAAAAGAAGTGCTTCAGGGGGGGAAAGGTCCCCATGAGGAGGCCGAGGGGTATGGCCACCGCGGCCGCGAGGACGAAGCCCATGGTGACGCGGTAGAGGCTCCAGCCCGCGCTGCGCACGAGGGCCTCTTCGAAATGCAGAACGGGGAAGGCCCGGAGCACTTCGGTGGGGGAGGGCAGGATGACGGCGGGCACCATGCCGGTGTAGGTCAGCAGGCACCAGGCCCCGAAGAAGGTTGCCACCCCGCCCAGGGCAAGGCTCCGGGCCCGGGTGTTGGTGACCGGCTCCCGGACCTCCATCAACGGGGGATGATCTCGAAGTCGGTGCGCCGGTTCTTGGCCCGGCCTTCCTCGGAGTCGTTGCCGGCCACGGGCTTGTCGGGCCCGTTGCCCACCACGTCGAACTTGTTCCGATCAAAGCCCTTGCCGATCAGGAAATGGGCCACCGCTTCCGCGCGGCCGCGCGAGAGCTTCATGTTGCTGTCGCGGTTCCCCACGTTGTCGGTGTTCCCGGCGATGCGCAGGTAGGCGCTGCCGAAAGTGGCGGCGAGGTCCACGACCTGGGTATCGAGCACGGCCTTGGCGTTCTCATCCAGGGTTGCCGAACCGCTGGGGAAGTAGATGGAGACGGTCTTGGTCAGGATAGAGGTCCCCTTCTGGGGCGGCGTCTTGAACTCGAACTCCGGCTTGGCGGGTGCGGCCGCGGCCTCCGGGAAGAACTCCCCTGCGCCCTCCAGGAAGCGCGTGTCCACGGTCTGGTAGGGTTCGTAGACGTCCTTGATCTCGCCGATCCGGCGCCAGATGCCCTGCGCGGTCTTGTAGATCCCGTGGTAGTTCACGAGTGAGCCCTGGGGGTTGAAGAAGGCGCGGTTCTCCCCGTAGTTCGGGAGCTTCACGTCGGTCAGCATGCTCTTCGCGTCGTCCAGGGAGACCCCGGAGAAGCTCTTGGAGAGGAGGACCGCGGTCTTCTCGGGATTGACGCCGGCCTGGTCCACGCCCTTGAGCCAGCCCGCGACGAAGCGGCGCACATCCTCCGGGTGCTGTTCGAGGAAGTCGCCCCGGGCCACGAAGATATCCGCGATCAGGTTGGTGGCCTCGCGGGTCGAGGTCAGGATGTGGCCGCCGGACCGCTCGCGGGCGGCCACGTACACGTCCGGCGACCAGCTCACCGCGGCGTCGACCTTGCCCGCCTTGAAGACGTTGGCGGCCTCCACCGCGGAGTCGGTGAAGATGAAGGTCACGTCGTGGCTGGTCAAGCCACCCTGGGTCAGCACGTAGAGGGCGAAGTAGTGGGAGGGGGTGGCCTTGGCGCAGGCGATTTTCTTCCCCTTGAGGTCAGCCACGCTCTTGATGGAGGCGTCGACGGCGATGGCATCCCCGCCCCGGCTCCAGTCGTACTGCAGGATGGCCTTGGGGTTCAGCCGCAGGAGGCCGCCGTACTCGAGGGCGTAGGCGTCCACCGTGGACCACATGATGTCGACGCCACCCTTGTCCCCGCCGGCCCGGAAGGCGTCGCGGGACTTGGCGAAGTCGTCGATGACCAGGAGCTCGACCTGGATCCCGAATTCCTTGGAGAAGAGGCAGTCCCGGTTGGGCGGAAACCCGCCGTTGGCCACGATCCCGCCCGCATAGCCGCCCCAGGTCACGATCGCGACCTTGATGGGCCGGTTGAGGCGGGAGCCGCCCGAGGGCGCCCCTTTCGACGCCGGGGGCGGGGCGGGGTTGCTCTCCCCCGTGGGCGGGGGCCCGAAGTCATCCTTTGAGATTGTCCCTTCCGCCCGCTTGTCGGGGGCGACCACGGAGGCGACGCGGTGCAGAACCCCGTAGTGGTAGAGCCCATAACCAATGAGGGCGAGGCCGGAAAGTACGATGAGGATGCGGCCGAGGGGGGTCAGTTGTCGCGCCATGGGCTCGATCTCCGCTCCGGCTCCGGGCTCACGCCCGGTCCGGCTTGTCGGGGGATGGGGAGGGCGACGCCGGAGGTGACGTCGTAATGGGGTTGGGCGCGCCCTCCAGGAAGGGCGCCACCACGTCGTGGAGACGCTCTTCTTCGCGCCGTTTCCGGGTCTGGAGCTGGAGGAAGGTCCGGCTCGCCTCTTCCTCGGCCTTCTTCAGGCCCTCCATCTCCGCGTTCTTCGCCTTCAGTAACGCATCCATCTCGGTCTTGAGGGCGGCGATCCGCGCCTGGGAGCGGGTGCGCAGCTCCTCGAGCTCGCGGCGCTTGCTTTCCTCGAAGGCATCAAGGGCCTTGTCGCGCAGGACCGCGTCCTCGATCACGTCCCGCATGGGCACGCCCGCCGTCTCCAGGGCGGTCAGGACGGCGGCGGCCTTCACGTCCCGGCCGAGGGTGGCCAGGCGCTTGCTCTCCAGCATCTCCCCCACCCGGTCCACGCCGTACCCGTGCGGGCGCAGCTCGATCCCGGCCTCCTTGTAGACGGCCGCGAAGTCCGCCACATCCGCCGCGACCTCGGAGCGGGCCACGGGTTTGGGCTCGGAGGCCGCGAAGGCCTCGGGCCCCAGGTCGCGCTCGGAGGCGGGCGCCTCCGCGGGCAACGGGCTATCGGTGTCGGTGACGATCAAGCGGACGCCTTTCCCCACCAAGTCTTTCAGCTTGCTCATGGCGCGCGCTCTCCGGGAGGTACGCGGAAGCTTGTCGCACTCTCCCCCGCCATGTCAAGGTTCGACGGTGTAACATCCCCACCGTGACCCGGCCGCTCGTGAGTCGAGAAGACCTTCTCCCCGTCCTTTCCGCCCACCGGGGCCACGAGGCCCTCCGTGCGGCCTTCGAGGGGGCGACCGAGCCGGGGGCCTTTCTTTCCCTGCTCGGGCGCTATGTCCAGTTCAACTCCGCCTTCGGGCCGGGCCTCGCCAGCCTGGCCGGCCAGATCGCGGCCCGCCAAGGCCTATTCCGCGACCCCGACGAGCCCGTCCACATCCTGGCCGACCGGGCGGCGGAGGTGGCGGCGGACTTCTTCTACGCCGCGGTCGACGAGTTCGACGACCGCGCCACTCCCTGGCGCGACACCCACCGCACCCTGGCCCAGGCCACCGTGAAGGGGGCGGGGCAGTTCTTCGGATACTCCCCGGGGCAGCTGAACGACGTGATCCACATCAACCGGGCGACGGAGGCGGCGCAGGCTCGGGTGTGGGAGGGCTACGGCCTGGGAGAACGGCTCGAGCAGCCCCGGCTCTTCTCCGGGATGGGTTTTCACGTGGGGAGCGAGATCCTGGCCGATGAGGAGTTCGTGATCATCGATCGCGTGCTCCGCGCGCGCCGCCCGGAGCTCGTGGCCGCCCTCGAGGGCATGCGGCTGGAGATCCTGGGGGAGAAGCACAACGGGTACTACTGGATCCGGATCCACACCGGGGTGGAGGCCGAGCACTTCGACGCCGCTCTCAAGGGGGTGAATAAGGCCCTCCGTTTCTACTCAGGGGCCCACGAGGCC
Source organism: Vicinamibacteria bacterium (assembly GCA_035570235.1). Lineage (NCBI taxonomy): Bacteria > Pseudomonadati > Acidobacteriota > Vicinamibacteria > Vicinamibacteria bacterium. The sequence goes on from DATMML010000052.1 coordinate 68,931, forward strand.
GAGGAAGTGAAGCACTGGATCCTCGGCGGCTTTGCCCACTTCGCCCACGTCCAGTCCGAGTTCATGGACTGCCTCCCCGAGCCCTGACCCGCCCCCTCAGCGCGGGGGTGGGGGAGGAAGGGACTCGAAGGGCACGTCGAGGATGGGATAGCGACGGCAGTCGCGGTGGTTGAAGTGCCACCACTCGTTGCGATCGACCACGAACTCTTCCTTCTCCATGGCCGCCCGCAAAAGGTCGCGCCGCGCCCTCTGATCCGGGGTGCCGCCCGGGTAGCCGGGCGACGCCCGTGGCGACATCTCGTCGTAGCCGCTCGGCATCTCCACCCCCTGGCCGCTCAGAAGGTCGAAGAGGGAAAGGTCCACCGCGCAACCGCGGTTGTGGTTCGAGCCCCGAGCGGGGTTGGCCACGAAGGCTCGCTGATCGGGCGGGCTCAGATCCCAGAAGAGCTTGGTCACGGACCAGGGACGGTAGCCGTCGAAGACCAGAAGCCCGAGCCCCCTGGCCTTTAGGGCGCGGTGGACCCGGAGGAGGGCCTCGGCCACGGGTCGCTGCAAGAAGGCGCGGGCCTGGGCGTAAACGGCTCGTCTCGCGAGGTTGTCAGGCGTCGCGTAGCGGATGTCGAGCCGCACGGTCGGGTCGAGGGACACGAGCTCGACGAGATCGGCTCCCCGGGGCGGCTCGGGGGAGGCGCCGGTGACGCCGCACAGAAGAAACGCCAGGCCGTGGAGTACCCCCATGGGGGCACGTTAACCCGAAAGCCCAAAAAAGAATCAGAGTCGGCGTCCTCGGCCCCCCCGTCATCTCCGGCCGGGCGTTCGCCACAAGTGGCCGGGTCTCGCCTGTGTCACGGCTCTTGCTCTTGTCATCTCTGTCGGCGGTGGCGCCGGCTCCCGGGTTCGGCTGCTTGGGTGTGGCTTGGAGTAGACGCTCTTCGATCAAGAACGAGTCACGACCGTGCCGGTATCCACTTCATGATCAAAGACAACGCTCTTTTGCGTGATACCAGACACATCAAGGAGGGGACTTCCGGCACAAACTCTCCCTTTAGGAATCGTGCGACAGAAGCCGCTGGTGGTTGAGAGCGCAGTGGGTGACAGATGGGTCGTCCGGAATCGGGTCACCGGCGTCATGGAACCAGCCAGTTCGGGTGTCCGGCCAACGAGTCGTCAAGGGCTTGCGGTTGGCACGATTCTTGTAATAGTTGACGCCGCCCAAGGGGCGGAGAGTCGGAGGACAAGTAGAATGACAACGAAGGTGAGAACCGCATCCTTGCTGCTGGCGCTGCTGGCTGCGACCGGCGCCGCCCAAGCCCAGTTCCTGCTGCCGCCCCCACCTCCCCCCACGGCACCGCTCAAGCTGAAGGTCGGGGACGCCACCGTGTTCGGGGGGGTCGGCTTCACCCTGATGACCACGTCCAACGGCGACACCCTTCGTGTCGACCTGGCCCTGGGCCCCATGATGGCCTCCGACAAGGCGATCGCTCTGCAGAAGACCATCGCCGTCTTGGACCCCTGGGGCACTTGGAGAGCCGTCACCTCCGCCGCCGAGCTCACCTTCCAGCACCTGATTGCTGGCACCTGGCAGACCGTCGATTCGATCTCCAACATCACGGATACGACGGGCGGAGGGACCGTGCTCGAGACCGCGGGAGCGGCGGTGGACTTCCACATCGACATCGATCCCACGGCCGTCGCCTCCGGCACGAACGCGATGGGGAACCCCTCCTTCCTTTCGGTTTCCCTCACCGATACGCTCTCCTGGACCTATGCGGTTCAACCGGGCGATACGGCCCAGAGCATTCTGAACCTTTTGCAGGCGTTCCTTGCAACTCAGGGGGGCGCCGGGGTAACCGTTTCCCGGCCGTCGCTGACCACGATTTCCATAAAGCTCCAGTACAACATCTCGTCCCTCACCTGGAACCTCACCGACACGGGGCTGCTCTCGCTGTCGCCCACGGTCGCGGGAGTCGTCGACCGCTAGGATCCCAGGCCCCGCCCCCGGGGCCCCCAGACCTCCGCTCCGCCCGGTTCGGCTTGCCCTCCGCAGCGAAGGGGGGAGGTTTGGCATCCTCGGTGCTATGATTCGCGGACGGTTCTGCGATGACGCGCGGTGCACGGTGGATAGCCGGACTGGGTTTGCTGGTCTGGGCCCGGGCGGGGCCCGCGCTGGCCCTAGATCCGAAGCTCTTTATTACCCAATACGGGCACAGGGTCTGGACGGTCGAGCAGGGCCTTCCCCAGAACTCCGTCTCCGCCATCCTCCAAACGCGTGACGGCCACCTTTGGTTCGGGACCCAGGAGGGGCTCGTCCGCTTCGACGGCGTCCGCTTCGTGGTGTTCGATCAGAAGAACACCCCCGCCTTCAAGGACCCCCGCGCCAACACCCTTTACGAGGACCGGGAAGGCAGCCTCTGGATCGGGACTAAGAGCGGAGGCGTGGTCCGCTTCCAGGCCGGTGTCTTCACCCTCTACGACAAGTCCTCCGGCCTCCCGCACAACGCGGTCCGGTCGATCTACGAGGACCAGAGGGGGCGCCTCTGGGTGGGGACGGAGGGCGGGCTCAGCCGCTTCGAGGAAGGCCGGTTCACCTCCCCCCCGGGCCTGAACGCACGCCCCTACGTGGTCATGGCCATGGCGGAGGCCGAAGGGGGGCTCTGGATCGGCACGGACGGGGACGGCCTGCTGCGGTTGACGGACGCAATCGAGGTCTACACCAAGAAACAGGGTCTGTCGAGTGACCAGGTGCGCTCGTTGCACGTGGGCCGCGACGGGACCCTCTGGATCGGGACCCGGGGCGGGCTCGACCGGTTCAAGGCGGGTCATCTGACGTCCGTGCGGCCGCCTCGGGCAGCCTGGGACGCGGTGGTGGCCCTGCAGGAGGATCGGGACGGCAACCTCTGGGTGGGGATGCGGGGCGGCGGCCTTTTGCGGCGCAACGACGCGGGGTGGAGCGCGTTCGCGGAGAAGGATGGCCTGTCCAGCAACGTTGTTCTCTCCGTCTACGAAGACCGCGAGGGCAGCCTGTGGATCGGAACCGAGGGCGCCGGGCTCAACCGCCTGCGGGACGTCAACTTCACGAGCTGGGGCAAGCCGGAAGGGCTGGCCCACGAGATGCTGGTGCCGATCTACGAAGACCGGGAGGGCACCCTCTGGATGGGGAGCTACGGCGGCGGGTTGCACCGGTTCCGAGGGGGCAAGTTCGTTGCCTACACGACCCAACAGGGGCTCTCGAGCAACCTTGTTTTTTCGATCGAAGGAGACCGGCAGGGCAATCTCTGGATTGGCACCGACGGGGGAGGGCTCAACCGGCTCCGGGACGGTGCCTTCAGCCATTACGGCACGCGGGAAGGCCTGGCCAACGATCGCGTGATCGCCATCCTGGAGGATCGGGAGGGAAGTCTTTGGATCGGCACGTACGGAGGCGGGCTCTGCCGCCTCCGGAACGGTCAGTTCACTACCTTCGGGCGTGGCCAGGGCCTCTCCAGCGAGCTGGTGTTATCCCTTTCGGAAGATAAGACGGGTCGGCTCTGGGTGGGCACCGACGGGGGAGGCTTGAACGTCTTCGAGGCCGGTCACTTCAAGGCCTACACCACCGAGCAGGGCCTCGCCCACAACACCGTCTTCCGCGTCTATGAGGATGCGGAGGGAACGCTCTGGATCGCGACCTACGGCGGCCTGAGCCGCTTCCGAGACGGCAAGCTCACGAGCGTGACGCGCAAGGAAGGCCTCTTCGATGAGCGGATCTTCCAAGTCCTCGAGGATGACAACGGCAGCCTCTGGATGAGCGGAAACAAGGGGATCTTTCGGGTGGCCAAGAAAGACTTGGATGCTTTCGCGGCCGGACGCAGCAAGTCCGTGGGCTTCGTGGCCTACGGAGCCGCGGACGGTATGAGAAGCAGCGAGTGCAACGGGAACTCGCAGCCCGCGGGGTGGAAGGCCCGGGACGGCACGCTCTGGTTCCCCACTACCCGGGGGGCGGTCCAGGTGGACCCCGACCGTATCCGCGTCAATCAGCAGCCCCCTCCCGTCGCCATCGAAGAGGTGGCGATCGACAAGGTCGGCTACCGATCCGCGGAGACCCCCCTCGTGGCCCCCGGCCGGGGAGAGATCGAGATCCACTACGCGGGGTTGAGCTTCCTCGAGCCGGAGAAGGTCCGCTTCAAGTACCGGCTGGAGGGCTTCGATCAGGGCTGGGTGGACGCGGGCTCCCGCCGGGTGGCCTACTACACGAACATCCCGCCCGGCCGGTACCTGTTCCGCGTGGCCGCCGCCAACAACGACGGGGTCTGGAACGAGGCCGGCGCCTCCTTCGCCTTCGTGCTGCGGCCGCACTTCTACGAGGCCCTCTGGTTCTACGTGCTCGGCATCATCGGCACGGTCTTCCTGGCCGGCGCCGCCTACTGGATCCGGATCAGCCGCCTGGCCGTCCGCGAGCAGCGCCTGGCCGCCCTCGTCTCCGACCGCACGCGGGAGCTGGAACAGGCGAACCAGATGCTGACCCGCTTCTCCTACCTGGATGCGGTGACGGGGGTCGCCAATCGCCGCAACTTCGACGCCTGCTTGGAGCTGGAGTGGCGGCGGGTGCGCCGGGAGGGCGTGCCCCTCTCCCTGCTCATGGTCGACATCGACCACTTCAAGATCTTCAATGACACCTTTGGTCATCAGCAGGGCGACGAGTGCCTGAAGTCGGTCGCGCAGACTCTAAGGCGTAGCCTCCACCGCCCCGGCGACCTCTGCGCCCGCTACGGGGGCGAGGAATTCGGGGTGATCCTGCCCGGGACGGACATCGAGGGCGCGGTGGCGGTGGCGGAGGGCCTGCGGGGCGCCGTGGAGGCCATGGCCATCGTGCAGGAGGACGGCGAGCCCGGGGTGGTCACGGTCAGCGTGGGGGTGGCGGGGGCGCAGCCCGGCGACGAGGCCTCTTTGGAGTCGCTGCTCCGAGCGGCCGACAAGGCGCTCTATGACGCGAAGCGGTCGGGCCGGAACCGGGTCGGCCTCGCCCCCCCGCTGGAGCCGGCCGCCCCGCGCCCGGCCTAGAGGAGCCGACCGCGGGCCCCGGACCTGGAACCGAGGGACCAAGGTGCCTGCGCGTCGAGACGCCCCGGGTGCGATCACCCTTCGACCAAGTAGAGCCCCAAGGGCGAAGGAACGACGTCTCTACCCCGTCGAAGGTCGCCAGAGGCTCTCCTCGGTTGTCAAAGTCTCTGAGTGAAGCCGCTCCCAAATAGTTGCGGAGGAGAAATGTCGATCGCCGAATTCACAGTGCTGGCGCTATTTGGCGCCCTGGTGCAGCAAGCCGAGACCCGAGAGACCAAGCCCGCGGCCGAGACGCGCCAATGGTTCGAGACTGTCGAACAGCGTCTGATGAATGCGGTCGGATCGGGCGACAAGAGCGTCTGGGAGCGGGTCATGGATCCCTCCTGCGTCGTCACCTCGGAGGAGGGGCAGGTGATGACTCGGCAGGAGTTTCTCGATGACCTGCGCCCGCTACCCCCGGGGCTGACGGGCGACATCGCGGTAAAGGACCTGACGGTGCAGGAGTTCCCTGCCTTCGCGGTCGTCCGGTACCTGGCCGACGAGCGGGAAACCGTCTTCGGCCAGGCGCTCACGACCCAGTACCGCGTCACCGACACCTTCCGGCGTGACCGCGACAACTGGTGGATGGTGGCGTCCCATACCGCCGTGGTGACCCGCGACCCACCCTCCCAGGTCGTCTCGGCCGCTCACTGGCCGAGTTTTGTCGGGACGTATCAACTGCTCCCCGACGGCTGGACCTTCACCGTCGAGTTGCGCCAGGGCCGGCTGTACGGCGGACGCGATCCGAAGAATCTCGGACTCTTCGTCCCGCTGACTCCGGACGCCTTCGTGCTCTCGGGCCGACTTGGTGAATGGCTGTTCGTCGCGGAGCCAGGCGAAGCGGCCAGGATCGTCAGCTTCCGCAAGTTCGAGCCGCTGGTGTGGACCCGGGTAGGCCTTTCGGGGCGCTCAGGGGGCGTTCTCGAAAAGACTTCAGGGGGCATCAGCACCGACAACGGAAGCGCCAGAAACTGACGTAGCGCTGACGAGTTCCGCTTATTATCTGGGCGGCATGGCCCAGAAGAGTCGCCTCCCGCTCGCAGCTCAGGGCTCGGCGCAACGCGCCCTCGTCGCGGACCCCCGGGCGTGAGCCCGCGCGGGTGGCTTGCCGCGATCCGGGAATGGATGGGCGTCGGGGGGGCGCGGCCCTCGCCCCCGCCCCCGACGCCGCCCCGCCCCCCCGCCCTGGCGGAAGAGGAGCTGCTGGCCCGGGCCGAGGAGTTCAACCGCCATGCGGAGGTCTACTGGCAGGACGTGCGCGACGAGCCCTCGGGCCGCGCCCACGTCCTGAACAAACCGTTTGCGAGCGTGGCCGACGCCCCCGGAGTGCTCTACCGTCTGGGGCTCGCCCTCTCGGAGTTGGACCTCGGCCTCGGGCACACGGTCCTCGACTTCGGGGCTGGGAGCTGCTGGCTCTCCTCCTGCTTGAACCGCCTCGGGTGCCGCACCATCGCCCTCGACGTCAGCCCCACCGCGCTCGAGCTGGGCCGCGAGCTGTTCCGGCTGGACAGCCGCCACCGCCCCCAGCTGGAGCCCCGGTTCCTGCCCTACGACGGACACCGCATCCCCCTCCCCGACGCTTCCGTGGACCGGGTGATCTGCTTTGACGCCTTCCATCACGTCCCCAACCAGGACGAGGTGCTCTCCGAGATCCATCGCGTCCTCCGCGGGGGCGGGCGGGCAGTCCTGGCCGAGCCCGGCGAGGGCCATTCCCACGGCGAGCTCTCGCTCTTCGAGGTCGGGCGTTGCGGCGTGCTCGAGAACGAGCTGGAGGTGGGCGAGCTGGACGAGCGGGCCCGCCGCGCCGGCTTCACGGACGTGCGGCTCAAGCCCTACCCCGACCCCGACACCCTCGCCCTGAGCGCCAACGACTACCGGCGGCTTCTGGAGGGGGATCTCGCCGTCTTTCCCCTGCGCGCGCTCCAGGAGAGTCTCCGCCGCTTCTTCTTGGTGACTCTGATGAAGGGGGAGCCGGTGCGGGACAGCCGCAACCCGGGGCGGCTCGCGGCCGAGATCCGGCGCCGCGGGCCCGAGGGGGCCTTGCGGGGACGCGGAGGGGCCCTGCTCGAGCTGCCGCTCACGGTGCGCAACACCGGCGACACCCATTGGCGGCACCAAGTGGACGAAGTGGGTGGTTACGTCATGTTGGCCGGACACCTCCTCGACCCCGACGGCCGCCTCCTGCGCCAGGGCTTCTTCCGGACCCCGCTGCCGGGCCCGGTGTCGCCGGGGGCGGAGGTGGATCTCGTGGCCGAGGTGCCCTTGCCCGCGGAGCTGGGGCGTTACCTCCTGCGGATGGACCTCGTCGACGAGCGCCTCATGTGGTTCAGCCAGGCGGGCTCGCCCACCCTCGACCTGGCCCTGCAGGTGGACGCCCTCGCCCCGGGTACCGATCCCGAGGGCCTGCGCGCTCTGCTCTCGGCCTCCGTGCCCGCGGGCGGTCTGCGGGCCGCGGCCGGGGTGCTCGTGACCTTCCCGGTGCGGCTGTCGAACCGGGGCCGGGAGGCCTGGCCGAACGCGCCCGAGCCCCGCCCGGGCTCGGTGAGTCTGGCCGGGCACCTGCTGGACGGTCAAGGCGAGGTGATTACCCGCGACGTCCTCCACCTCGCGCTCCCCCGGCCGGTCGCGCCGGGTGAGGGGGTGGAGATGGACTGCGTTTTTCGCGCCCCCGTGGCCCCCGGCCGCTATCGACTGAAGCTGGACCTCGTGATGGAGCTCGTCTGCTGGTTCGAGCAGCGGGGCTCCTCACCCCTGGAGGTGGACCTTCTGGTCACGGAGGAAGCCCCCGACAGCACGAACCCCGGCCTCCTGCGCGCGATGATCGAGCTCGCGGAAGCCGCGCCCCCCCGCGCCCGTCCCCAAGCCCGTCTGTCCGTCCGCGTGCGTCTGACCAACATGGGCAACACGCTTTGGCGCTGCCGACCTCCGGGGGGGCGAGGACAGGTGGCGCTGGGCGGTCACCTCCTGGACGAGCGTCGGGAAGTGCTGGCACAGGATCACTGGCGCACGCCCCTGCCCCGGGACGTTCCCCCCGGCGACCGCCTGGAGATCCGGGCCGAGGTCGAGGTGCCCTCGGCCCCGGGCCGCTACGCGCTCGAGCTGGACATGGTGGACGAGGGCATCGCCTGGTTCGGCTCCCTGGGCTCACCCACGCTGCAGATCCCGTTCGAGGTCGCAGGGGGCCCGCTATAGCTCTGGCAGCGCCCGCTGCGCCTCCTCCACGTCCACGGCCGCGAAGCGCACCCGGCTTTGACCGGGCAGGGCCTGAGCCAGGAGGGGCAGGTCGGCCGTGATCACGGTCGCGATCTTGGGATAGCCGCCGGTGGTGGGGCCATCCGCCATCATCACTATGGGCTGGCCGTCGGGCGGAACCTGGATCGAGCCCATCACCATCCCGTCGGAGAGGATCTCGGCCGGACCACGGTGGGAGAGCGGCCGGCCCACGAGCCGGCAGCCCACGCGGTCGGAGGCGGGTCCCACCGTGTAGGGCTCGGCGAGGAAGCTCGCCACCGACTCCGGCCGCAGGTGATCCGCCTGGGGACCGAGAACGACCCTAACCTTCTCCGTGGCGGGGGCCTCCGGGGAACGGATCGAGCGCTCTCCTCCCGGCGGAGGGGGGCCCAGAGCCAGCGCGTCGCGCGCGCGGAGCGGGCGGCCCTCGAGGCCGCCGAAGCCGCTCCCCAGATCGGTCGAGCGCGAGCCCAGGACTAGAGGCACTTCGATTCCGCCCGCCAGAGCCAGGTAGGCGCGGCACCCGGCCCCGCGCCCCGCGAAGCGGAGAATGTTTCCCGGACGGGCGAGCACGCCGGTGCCCACGGGAACCGGCCATGTGCCCAGGTCCTCGCGTTCCAGGACCGCGCCGAGGTCGGCGCCGGCGAGGGCAAAGCGCACGGGGGCCAGGAACCGGAGCACGGGCCCGACCACCGTGCATTCCAGCGCGGGCGCGTCCGGGGGGTTGCCGAGCAGGCGGTTGGCCGCGCGATGGGCAGGGGCGTCCATGGGACCCGCCCAGGTCACCCCGAGCCGCCGATGGCCGAAGCGGCCCCCGTCCTGGATGGTGGTCAGGAGGCCAGGATCGAGCACCTCGAGCACGGGGGCCGCGCTCGCCCGCGGGGGCGCCAGAGGGGCCGCACCACCGGGCAGCTCACGCACGGGCTGGAAGCGCACGCGGTCCCCGGGCAGGATTAGAGCGGGCGGCTGGGCGCCGGGATCGAAGAGGCGCAGGGAGGTGCGGCCCAGGAGGCTCCACCCGCCGGCGGAGGCCACGGGGTAGACGCCGGTCTGCCTGCCCGCGATGGCCACGGAGCCTCCGGGCACCCTGAGGCGCGGCGTGGCCCGCCGCGGGGTCTCCAGAGAATCGGGCAGGGGACCGAGGTAGGCGAAGCCGGGGGTGAAGCCCAGCATGAAGGCCACGTACTCGGGCGCGCAATGTCGGGCGATCAACTCCGCCTCGGAGAGGCCGCGCGCATGGGCCACCTCCGCCAGGTCGGGTCCGTCTTCACCTCCGTAGAGGGTGGGGATCGTGACGAGTCGCCCCGGTGCTTCCTCATCCCTCCCCGCCGCGGCCCGCTCCCGCAGGAGGTGAGAGACCTCCTCGAATCCGCTCCGGTGCGCGTCGTAGAGGACGAGGAGCGACCGGTGGGTGGGGACCGACTCCCGAAAACCGGGGAAGGGCCGCTCGGCCAGCGCGCGGTCCAAGGCGCGCACCCGGGCGTTCAGGACTCCATCCAGCCGGTCCCCGAACTCGAAGGTGAGGGCGGAGTCCCCGACCGGCAGGACCCGCGGCAAACCGGTCAACGATCCAGGGCCCGGACCGCGACCCCCGCCGTTTCCAGGGCTCCGCGCACGGCCCGGGCGAGGGCGACTGCGTTCGGGGTGTCGCCGTGGAGGCAGAGGGTGTCGGCCTGCAGCCGCACCTCGGAGCCGTCCCCCGCCGTCACCACCCCGTCGCGGGCGATGCGGACGGCCTGGGCGGCGACCGTCTGCGGGTCCGTCATCACTGCCCCCCGATGGGCGCGGGAGCGTAGGGTGCCGTCCCGCTCGTAAACGCGGTCCGCGAAAGCCTCCGCCGCGAAGCGCAGGCCCTCGGCCTCGGCCGCGCGCCGCATGACGCCGGAGGAAGCGAGGCCGACCAGGATCAGCTCGCGTCCGGCGCGGGCCACGCCCCGGGCCACGGCCGCGGCCAGTCGCTCGTCCCCCACCGCCTGGTTGTAGAGGGCGCCGTGCGGCTTCACGTGCGTGAGCCGGGTGCCGTGGCTGGATGCGAAGGCGGCCAGGGCGCCCACTTGGTAGACGATGTCGGCCACTACCTCGTCGGGATCGGCGGCGATGACCCGCCGGCCAAAGCCACGCAGGTCCCAGTGGCCGGGGTGGGCCCCCACCGCCACTCCCGCCTGAACGGCCCCCGCGACCGTGCGGTCGATCACGCTGGGATCGCCGGCGTGAAACCCGCAGGCCACGTTGGCGGAGGTCACGAAGGCCAGGACCTCGGCGTCGGCCCCCATGCTGTAGGCGCCGAAGCTCTCTCCCAGGTCGGCGTTGAGATCGATCCGGGCTCCCATGGGTCGGAGACTACGCCTCCTCCCCCCTTTCGTAAAGATCCCGGACCGGCCGCTAGGAAGTCGGTTAAGGAAGGACCCGCTCCGCCGAGCGGGCAACCATACCTGGGGGTTCCGTGCCAAGATACGAGGTGGCGCGGAGGGCGGCATGCGCATCGCATCTCTTCTCGCGAGCGGTACCGAGCTGGTCTGTGCCCTCGGCGCGGGCGACTCCCTGGTCGCGCGGTCCCACGAGTGCGACCACCCGGAGTGGGTTCGGGGCCTGCCGGCTCTGAGCCGACCGACCTTCGACACCAGCCTGGCGAGCTGTGAGATCGACAGGGTGGTGAGGGAGCGCCTGCGCGCTGGCCAACCGCTCTACGAAGTGGACGAGGAGCTTCTGGCCGCCCTGGCCCCGGACGTCCTGATCACGCAAACGCACTGCGAGGTCTGCGCGGTGACCCCGGCGGACTTGACCCAGGAGGCCGCCCTCCGCCTGCGGCGCACGCCCGTGGTCGCCCTCGCGACCGGAACGCTGGATGGCATTCTCGAGGGCTTCTTGAACGTCGCCGGTGTTATCGAGAGGCGGGAGGCCGGCGAAGAGCTCGTGACGGGGATCCGGCGGCGGCTGGCTCTCATCCAGGAAAAAACCCGTCCCCTCCCCCAACCCACGGTTGTCTGCCTGGAATGGATCGATCCCATCTTCCTGATGGGGAACTGGGGGCCCGAACTCGTGGCCCAAAGCGGTGGGACGGAACTGCTGGGCGCGCCGGGCGGGCACTCCGTGGGCGCGCAGTGGGAGGACGTCCTCCGCGCCGACCCTCTCGTGCTGCTCGTGGCGCCCTGCGGCTTTGGAATCGAGCGAACACTTACGGAGATGCCGATCCTGGCCAAGAAGCCCGGATGGAATGATCTTCGGGCCGTCCGCTCCGGACGGGTCGTCGTGGCCGACGGAAACCGGTACTTCCACCGTTCGGGCCCGGGCATCCTCGAGACGGCGGAGATCCTGGCCGAGATCCTCCACCCCCACGAGTTCCCCCCCCGCCACGAGAATAAGGCGTGGCAGTCTTATCCCTCGAGACGCGGGGTCCACTAGAGTTGGAGAGATCCAGCCTCTCGCCTCTGCTCCTGGACAAGGTTCGGGAACAAGTGGAGAGGACGCAGCACCTTCTTGGGCTCATCCCGCGAGACCGGCAGTCGTGGAGGCCGGGTTTTCCCGGTCTCACCGTCGGCGATCTCCTAGGCCATATCCTTGAGTGTCTGGCCGGTTTCTGCGCCGCCCTGTATCAGGCCAACCCGGAGCGCCTGGCCCACTTCCTCGAACTCAAGGCCCTCCCCGTCAACCATTCGTGCGGTGTGGAGGAGGCGAGGGGTCGCATCAGCTCCTACCTGGGCCACATCGAGGAGGGGTTCAGCCTCGTGAGCGACGAACAAATGTCTCGCGTCGTGCCGACCCTGTTTGTCCCCGAGGGAGAGGCGCTCTTCACCATCCTCCTCGGCAACCTGGAGCACCTGACCAACCACAAGTACCAGCTATTCGTGTACCTCAAGATGCTCGAGGTGCCGGTCGCGACCCCCGATCTCTACCGGCTCCGCGGCCAGGGAGGCTAGGGAGGGGCAGGCCCAACTGCGCCCTCAAGCCAGCTCTGGTCGCGGCTCACCAGGGTCGACCTCAATTGCTGGGTTCCCGCCTCCGCGGAGGCCCGGGCTCAACCGTGGCCAGCAGATCTGCGAACACGAACCCGTCACGTGAGACGACCTCGCCCAAAGACACGGGCACCGGATAGCGGAACATGGGCCCATCGAAGGCGAAGGTATGGAATTCACCGTTCTCGCCGCACGGATCCACGCCGGAAGGCAGGCCTTCGAGCAGTTGGGCGTCGAACTCCCGGCCCGCGAAGGAGGCGGGCAGGACGCGGGGATCCACGCAAGTGAGGCGGGCGCGCAGACCGCCCGCGATCATCTCCCGCGCCAGGGCAGCCGTGGGTCGGCCCCAGAGGGGAAAGTGCAGGCTCAGGCCCATCCCTTGAATGTGCCGCTCCCGGTAGCGGCGGATGTCTTCGAGGAAAAGGTCGCCAAAGGCGATGCCCTGGATGCCCTTCCCGCGGGCGTCGACCAGTGCCTCCGTTAGCGCGGTTTCGTAGACCTCGTTGGGGCAGGGATACGGGATCATCACCGTGGTGAGAGGCAGGTCGACGGCCCGGGCTTGTGCTTCCGCCAGCTCCCGCCGCACCGCGTGCATAGCCACCCGGTCGAAAGCCTCGTTGAGGGTCGTGAGGAGGCCGACCACCTCGATGTCCTCGCGGGCTTTGAGAACGTGAAGGCTCCACGCGCTGTCTTTGCCGCTGCTCCAGGCTAGCAGCACCGGCTCACGATGGCTCATGGTTGGCCTCGGACCCGCGGCGGCAAGACGGGGGCCGTTCTCGACGCGGGGAGGGAGCGATCTCGGCCCGCGCTCGTTGTCGGTGAGGCCACGGATCGCGCCCGCTCACTCGTCGTGGCCTGAAAGAGCGGCGTCCTACTTCGGCGCCATCCGCAACGCGCCGTCGAGGCGGATCACCTCGCCGTTCAGCATCTCGTTCTCCACGATGTGGCGGACGAGGGCGGCGTACTCGTCGGGCCGGCCCAGGCGGGAGGGGAAGGGCACCTGCTGCCCCAGCGAGACCCGGGCCGCCTCGGGAAGGCCGGCCAGGAGCGGGGTGTCGAAGATCCCGGGGGCGATGGTCACCACCCGGATGCCGCTTCGGGCCAGCTCGCGGGCGATGGGCAGGGTCATGCCCACGATTCCGCCCTTGGAGGCGGAGTAGGCGGCTTGGCCGATCTGCCCTTCGAAGGCGGCCGCGGAGGCGGTGTTCACGATCACGCCCCGCTCGCCCGCGGGGTTCGGGGAGCCCGCCGCCATGGCGGCCGCGGCCAGGCGGATCACGTTGAAGGTGCCGATCAGGTTGATGCGGATCGTCCGCTCGAAGAGCTGCAGGGGATGGGGCCCGTTCTTGCCCAGCACCTTCTCCGCCGTCGCGATGCCGGCCGCGTTCACCACCCCTTGGAGCCCGCCGAAGCGCTCCACGGCCGTGCCCACCGCCTTCTGGACGTCCTCCTCGCGAGTCACGTCCGTGGGCACGAAGGCCGCCTTCCCTCCGAGCTCCCGGGCCGTCCGCTCCCCGGTCTCGGCGTTCACGTCCAGGATCACGACGTTGCCGCCCGCCCCCGCGAGCATGCGGGCCGTGGCCCCGCCCAGGCCGGAGGCCCCGCCGGTGACGAGGAACGTGCTGCCCGCGATCTTCATGAGGGCCCCCGCTCCTAGTCCAGGAAGAGCTTCAGACTGCGCACGAGCGTCTTCTTCAGCTCCCGGCGGTCCACCACCATGTCCACCATCCCGTGCTCGAGGAGGAAGTCGGACCGCTGGAAGCCCTCCGGCAGCTTCTGGCGGATGGTCTGCTCGATCACGCGCGGCCCCGCGAACCCGATGAGGGCGCCCGGCTCCGCGATGTTCAGGTCGCCCAGCATGGCAAAGGAGGCCGTCACCCCCCCGGTGGTGGGATCGGTGAGGACGCTGAGGAAGGGAACTCGGGCCTCGTTCAGCTTAGCGAGGGCGGCCGAGATCTTGGCCATCTGCATGAGGGAGAGGGTCCCCTCCATCATGCGCGCGCCCCCGGAGCAGGAGACCACGATCAGGGGGAGGCGCTGCTTGCTCGCTCTTTCCACCGCTCGCGTCACCTTCTCCCCCACCACCACCCCCATCGAGCCCCCGATGAAGGCGTACTCCATGGCCGCGACCACGGTCCGGATGCCGCCCAAAGGACCCACCGCGGAGATGAGGGCGTCCCAACTGTTGGTCTTGGCCTTGCCGTCCCGGAGGCGGGCCGCGTAGCTCTTGGTGTCGACGAACCCCAGGGGGTCGGAGCTCACCAGGTTCTGATCAAACTCCTCCCAGGGCGAGTCGAAGAGCATCTCCAGGCGCTCGCGGGCGGAGATGCGGAAATGGAAGTTGCACTTCGTGCAGACGCTCTGGTTCTTCAGGAGGTCCTTCCGATAGAGGATCTCCTTGCAGGAGCTGCACTTGATCCAGAGCCCTTCCGGGACCCGGCTCTCCTGCTCCCGGGGGGGGAGGGGAGTCTGCTCGCGCTTGAACCAGGCCATGCGCTAGCCCCGCCCCCTCAACTGTCCTCCTCCTCGTCCCGGTCGAGCTCGTTCTCGACCCCCAGGATCTTGCAGGCCCCGTCGTAGATCTGCTTGGCCGCGTTCTTGGCGCTCTGAAGCTCCGCCAGCCGCTCCTTGACCTTGGCCAGCTCCTCCTCGATCTGGCCGTTGAGGTCGTTAATCTGCTTGCGCGTCATCTCCAGGGTGTGCTGGTAGAACTTGACCTGATCCTCCGAGAGCGTCATTCCCCCCTGCCTCCTCGGCCCCCCGCTCCCGCGGGAGGCGCCGTCACTTGATCCCGAACTTCTTCAGGAGCGCGTCCAACGACGTCTTTTCGGGGGCGTCTTTCTTGCCCCCCATCTCCGCGGAGGCGGCCCCCAGCGGTCCCGCCTCCAGCTCCGCCCCCAGGTCCGCGGGGTCGGGGAGGGAAGCGCGGTGCTCCCCGGACGAGTGGTCGTCCGGCAGTGCCTCCTCGCGCTCCTGGCGGTCGAAGAGGAGTTCCATGAACCGGCCGAGCTCGTTGGCAGACAGCGGCGGCCGCTCGTGCAGGATCCGCTCCAGTCCCCGGCCCATCTCCGCCGCGTCCTGGAAGCGCCGGGAGGGGTCCCGATCGAGGGCCCTCCGGAGCAGCTTGTCCAGGGTGTCTGCGATCTGCGGGTTCACGGACTTTGGGGGCGCGATGTGGCACTGCCGGACCAGCTCCAGGATGCTCATCTCCGAGCCCCCGCCCGCGGCCAGGAAGGGCTTTTGGTCGGTGACGATCTCGTAGAGCACGATGCCCAGGGAGAAGAGGTCGCTCCGGCAGTCCATCGGCTTGCCCCACGCCTGCTCGGGGCTCATGTAGAGCAGCTTGCCCCGCAGCGCCCCCCGGTCGGTGGTGGAGGCCTTGGTGGCGGCCTTGGCGATGCCGAAGTCGGTGAGCTTCACCTCGCCCTCGAAGGAAATCAGGATGTTCTGGGGACTGACATCGCGGTGGACGATCTGCATGGGCCGCCCCCGGTCATCCCGCTTGCGGTGGGCGTACTCCAGGGCGGAGCACACGTTGCTCACGATCCTGAGGCCGAGCTCGAGGGGGATGCGGGGCCCCTTCTCCTTGGCCCGGCGCATGATGGTGCGAAGGTCCCGGCCATGGACGTACTCCATGGCGATGTAGTAGCTCTTATCGATGCGGCCGAGGTCGAAGATCTGGACGATGTTCGGGTGGGTGAGGCCGGCCACCATCTTGGCCTCGTTCACGAACATGTCCACGAACTCCTTGTTGTCGGAGAGGTGGGGGAGGATCCGCTTCACGGCCACGATCTTCTCGAACCCCTCGACCCCGCTGCGCTTGGCCTTGAACACCTCGGCCATGCCCCCGACCGCCACCCGATCCAGCAGGCGGTAGGGGCCATAGACGTCGTCCCGCCACGTGCCCGCGTCACGGAAGGGCGGACGCTCGGGGGGAGGCTCGGGAGGAGCGGGCCTCCCAAGCGCGTCCTCGGCCAGGGCCGCCAGATCCAGGGCCGGGTCCTCCGAGAGCTGAGGCTGGGGGGGCGCCACCTGGAACTTTGCAGCCGTCCGGCTGGTGGGCGGGGCGAGATCGTCCCCGTCCTCGGGAACAGGCCGGGTCGGGGCCGCAGGGGCGGGAGCCTGCGCGGGGGCGAAGATGGCGTCGATGTTGACGGGGGCCCCCCTCTCGGGGGCGCCCCCGGTGGGATCTTCCTCCCCTTCCAGGGGGTCCAACCGGGCCAGCAAGATGTCGACCTCGGCCTTCACCTCGTCCGGGATCTCGGGCCGCGCCTTCTTGAGCGGGGCTCGCCCCACCTCCTCTGGATCGGAGAAGGCCGTGATCAGCGCCGAGACGTCTTCGGGGAGGATCTCGCCTTTGGGGCCCGCCTGCCCCTTGGGAGGGGCTGCCGGCTCGGAGATCTTGACCTTGATCGGCTCCCGGTGCGTTGGGGATGGACCCCCCTTCTCGGGGGCGGCGGCGTCCACCATGTCCCCGAACAAATCCTGGGATGTCAGCAGGTCCTGGCCCGGGCGGTCCGGGGCGGAGCCGCGCGGGGACGAGGCGGCTGGCTTCTGGCTATCTTTGCTGCGAGTTGCTTTCATCACTGGCTTCGGGCGGCCAAGACGGGCCCGGACGGGCTCGGAAGGACCCTCATGAGGATAGGCCAGAAGGAGCGCTTAAGTCAACATGCGTCTGAAGTTACGGCCGCCGATGGCGCCAGAACCAGTAAGCAGGAAGGCCGAGCGCGGTCAGGAGCAGCCCCAAGCCGGCATTCCGGGGATCGGCAATCGGGATGTAAACCACGAAGAAGAGGGCGACCAGGATGTAGAGGGCGGGCAGCACCGGGTACCCCCAGACCCGATACGGCCGGTGCAGGTTCGGCTGGCGGTAGCGCAGGACGAAGAGCCCCGCCACGGTGAGGACGTTGAAGAGCAGCGACGAAAACGCGGTCAGGGTCAACAGATCGCTATAGGTCCCGGTCAGGGTGAGCCCGGCCGCGACCGCGCCATGCAGGAGGAGGGCCTGGACCGGCGTCCGGTACCGGGGATGGACGGTAGCCACCCCCCGGAAGAAGAAGCCATCCCGTCCCATGGCGTACACCACGCGGGCCCCGGCCAGGGTGAGGCCGTTGACGCAGCCGAACGTGGAGATGAGGATCGCCACCGCGATGAAGGCTCCCCCCGGGGAGCCGATCATGCGCACGGCCGCCTCGGTCGCGATGCGGTTCTCCTTGACCCCCGCCATCTCCGAGATGGGGACGAGGTAGAGGTAGACCGCGACCGCCGAGCAGTACACGGCGGTGACGCCGAGGGTGCCCAAGAACAGGGAGCGGGGGAGGTTGCGCTCGGGGTCCTTCACTTCCTCGGCCGCGAAGGTAATGGAGTTCCACGCGTCGTAGCTGAAGAGGGCCTTGCTCATGGCCCCCGCCAGGGCGGCCAGGAGCCCCATCTCGACGCCCTTGGCCCCGAGCTCCAGGCCCACGATGGGCGTGAAGTGGGCGGTCGAGCCTTTGGCCGTGGCCAAGGCCAGGACCACCAGCACTGCCACCGCCGCCACCTTCGCGATCGTGAAGATGTTCTGGACGGTCGCCCCCGTGCGCAGGCCCGTGATGTTGACGTAGGTGAGGGCGGCGATGACCACGAGGGCCACGGCCTGGGCGGTGCTGAACGCGAAACCGCCCACCTGGAAGAGAACCGTGGCCTCGCCCACCCCGGGCAGGAAGAAGCCCAGGGTCTTAGCGAAGGCCACCGCCACCGCGGCCACGAAGCCGGTGTTGATGGCCAAGAGGAAAGTCCATCCGTAAAGGAAGCCCCAGAGGGGGGTGAAGGCCTCGGAGAGGAACACGTACTGGCCACCCGCCCGGGGCAGGGCGGCCGCCATCTCCCCGTAGGAGAGGGCGCCGAAGAGGGTGAGGACGCCGCCCAGGACCCACAGGCCGAGGAGCAGACCGGGGGTCTGGAGGTAGCCGGCCATGATGGAGGGGGCGAAGAAAATCCCCGACCCGATCACGCTCCCCACGATGAGGGTAGTCGCGTCCAGGAGCCCCAAGCCGCGCACGAGCCCCCCGCCGACCCGGGCCGCCGCGGTCTTGGCCGCCTCACCCATGCGCTCGCCTCCCCCCGAAGATGCGGAGTGGCCGGAGGATAGCATGGAGGGGCCATCGCGCGAGGGCCCAGGGCTCTGCTATAATCCGGCGTCCCTCAAGAACGGGCGCGCTCCTGGAGGGGTGCCGACCCCCCATGCTGGATCTCCTCTTCCCTTACATTCCGTGGATCCTGGGCCTGATCGCCGTCGTCGTCGCCTACCAGAAGCTCTCCCCCAAACTCCGGGTCCGGGTTCCCGGCACGGGCATCAGCAAGGAGGACGTCGTCGGCAAGATCCTGGGGCCCCGGTACGCGGAGGCCAAGCTCCAGAAGACGATCGAGAAGTTCAAGAAGCAGGGCAACTGGTTGGCCGCCGGCAAGATGCTGGAGGACAACGAACATCTGGAAGCGGCCGCGGAGACCTACCTGGAAGGCAACGAAAACTGGGCGGCCGCCTCCCTCTACGAGAAGATGGGCCGGACGGAGCGGGCGGCCGAGCTGTTCCTGCAGGCGGGCGACCACAAGAAGGGGGCCCAGCTGCTGGTGTCGGCGGGGAAGCCGACCCGGGCGGCGGCCCTGTTCCAGGAGAAGGGGAACAACCTCGAAGCGGCCCGGCTCTACGGCGTAGGGGGCGCCTGGGACAAGGCGGCCGAGCTCTACGCCCGCAGCGGATATCCGCTGCGGGCAGCCGAGGCCTACGCGAAAACCGGCGAGTTCCTGAAAGCGGCGGAGAGCTACGAGAAGCACTTCATGGAGAACGTCTCCTTCTCCACGAGCTTCTCCTCCTCCGGGCCCTCCGCGGACCAAAAGGCTGCGCTTTTGGCCGGCCAGCTCTTCGAGAAGGCGCAAGACCCGAAGCGGGCCTTCCAGATCTACTCGAAGGGGGACTTCTTCAAAGAGGCTGCCCGTGTCGCCCAGAGCCTGGGCCAGTTCGCGAAGGCGGCCGAGCTCTACTTGCGGGCCGAGGACCCGGCCTCCGCCGCCGCCGCCTGTGATCAGGGGGGCGATCCCGTGCGCGCGGCCAACCTGCGCGGCGAGGTCGCCTTCAAGGCGGACCGTCAGGCGGAGGCGGCGGCCTTTTTCCAGCAGGGGCACGATTTCCTGCGGGCGGCCGAGCTCTTCGAGTCCGTGAACATGCTGGCGGAAGCCGCGGGGGCCTACGAAGCCGGGGATAGCTTCGCGGCCGCCGGATCCGTCTACATCCGGGCCGGCCTCAAGGACCGAGCGGCGGCGAGCTATGAGCGGGGGGGCGAGCTCGAGACCGCGGCCAAGCTCTACGAAGAGGTGGGGAACGCAACCAAGGCCACCGAGCTCTACGCCAAGGCCGGCCTCACCTTCAAGAGCGGGGAGGCCGCGGCCAAGGCGGGAGAGCGCGACAAGGCCATCGCCCTCCTCCAGCGGGTGGGGGCGAGCGACGAGTACTATCGGGCCGCCACCGAGCTTCTGGCCCGCCTCTTCATCGAGGCGCGCATGCAGGGCCTGGCCATCGAGCGGGTGCAGAAGGCGATCGCCGGGCAACCGGTCTCGTCCGCCAACCTCGATCTGTACTATTGGCTGGCCCTGGCCCATGAGACCTCCGGCAATGGGGCCGAGGCCCTGGGCATCTACAAGAAGATCCAATCTGAGGACCTCCGTTTCCGCGACGTCGAGAAGCGGGTGGCGCGGCTGGCGGCGGGCGGTGTGACCGCCCCCCCCTCCGCCCCTGCCTCCCGGGCCCCCACGCCCTCCGCCCCTCGAGTGCCCCCCCCCGCCCTGCCCAAGGGCCAGCGCTTCACTCCTAAGGAGGAGATCGGACGCGGGCCGCTGGGGAAAGTCTTCCGGGCCGAGGACCAGGTCGACGGCCGCAGCGTGGCCCTCCGGGTGATCCGCGCCGAAGCCCTGAAGGGCGACGGCGTGCTCTCCGGCCTGGTGGCGGACCTCAAGGCCGCGGCTCAGCTCTCCCATCCCAATCTGGTGAAGGTCCTGGGCATGGTGGAGGTGAACGGCGAGCGCTGCCTGGTGACGGAGCTCGTGCAGGGAAAGAACTTTGCGGAGGCGCTCAAGGCCGGGCGCAAGATGAGCTTCGCCCAGGTGCACGGCCTCGGGCGCGTGCTCGCCCAGACCCTCTCCGTCATTCACGGGCGCCAGCTGGTCCACGGCTCCATCCAGCCCTCCAACATCATGGTGGCCTCGGGCGTATTGAAGATCGCCGACCTGGGCCTGGGTCGGCTGGCTCACGCCGCGAACTCCCCCGACAACTATCGGTCTCCCGAGAACCGGCTCGATGCGGGGGGCGACCTCTACTCGATGGCGGCGGTGGTCTACCACCTGCTCACCGGCACCCATCCCAAGGCGCACCCCCAGGGCGTGGGGCTCCCCCTGCCCAGCACGCTCGCCCCCGGCGTCCCGGAGGCCATCGACAAGCTCCTCCTCCGTTGCCTCCACCCCCGCGAGGAGCTGCGCTTCGCCACCGCGGAGGAGATCCTGGTCGAGCTCAAGGACATGGTGAAGATTGGCTAGCTGTCCCCTCTGCCGCCAGCGCAAGGGGAAGCGGCGGTGTCCCGCCAAGGGGGCGGAGATCTGCTCGCACTGCTGCGGCACGAAGCGACGAATCGAGATCGACTGCCCCGACGACTGCGTCTACCTCCGGGGGCCGGTGGCTTGGGCGGGCCGGGAGACGGAGCGGCAGCGGGACCTGCGCCGGCTGGCCCCGCACTTTCAGGAGCTGAGCGACGAACAGAGCCGCCTGTTCTTCATAACCCTCGTCGGGATCACCGCCATCCACTCCCGGCGCACGGACCTGGACGACAAGCTCCTGATCCAGGCCGTGACCGCCTTCCGCAAGACGGTGGAGACGCGGGGTCGCGGGATCCTCTACGACCACCAGGCGGAGGACCTGCGGGCCCAGGGGCTGGTCCACGACCTGCGCGCTCTCTTCGAGGCCCGGGATGAGGAGGGCAAGGCGACCGCCCCCGACGACCGGGACCTGCAGGCCGTGCTCCAATCGCTGGAGTCCGCCCTGGGGGAGTCGATCC
>DATMML010000053.1 GCA_035570235.1 Vicinamibacteria bacterium
CGAAGCCATGGCCTACTGCCGCTGGGCGCGGCGCCGCTTGCCGACGGAGGCGGAGTGGGAGGCGGCGGCGGCTCTCGATCCCGCCACGGGCACTAAGCGCCGCTTCCCCTGGGGCGACACACCGCCGGCCCCGGAGCAGGCCCAGCTCGACGCGCGGATCTTGGGCTGCGCGGATGTGGCCGCCTGCTCCGAAGGAGACGCCCCGACCGGTTGCCGGCAGATGATCGGCAACGTGTGGGAGTGGACGGACACCGCCTTTGGTCCCTACCCCGGCTTCGTGCCCGATGCCTACCGGGAGTACTCGGAACCCTGGTTCCACACCCACAAGGTTCTACGGGGCGGGTGCTGGGCGACCCGCGGTCGGCTTCTGCGAAACTCCTGGCGCAACTTCTACCCACCCGACCGGCGTGACGTCTGGGCCGGCTTCAGGACCTGCGCCCTCGAGTGAGGATCGCCGTCGTGTCGCCGGCCCGAGAGGGCTTGGATACGGGGAATCGGGTGACGGCTCAGCGCTGGGCGCGCCTGCTGCGCGACCTCGGGCATCGGGTCACGGTCCGGCCGGAATACGACGGACATCCCTCGGACATGCTCGTGGCCCTGCACGCGCGCAAGAGCTTTGCGAGCCTCGAGCGCTTCCGACGAGAGCGGCCCGGCAAGCCGGTGGTGGTGGCCCTGACGGGCACCGATCTCTACGGGGATATCCGCACGTCGCCCGAGGCGCAGCGGTCGCTGGAGCTCGCCGATCGGCTGCTCCTGCTCCAGCCGACCGGCCTCGAGGAGCTGGCTCTCCCGGAGCGGGCCAAGGCGTGGACCATCTACCAATCCGCCACGCGGCCGCGGGGACGCTTTCCCCCCCGAAGAGACGTTTTCGAGGTGCTCGTCCTCGGTCACCTGCGGCCGGTCAAGGACCCGCTTCGGGCGGCGGCGGCGGCGCGCCTGCGCCCGGCCTCCTCCCGCCTCCGCGTCCTCCAAGTCGGGGCCGCCCTTACCCCGGAAGTTGCGGGGGCCGCGCGCCACGAGGAAGAAACCAACCCGCGTTACCAGTGGCTCGGCCCACTCCCCCGCTGGCGAGCCCTTCGCCTCCTCGCTAGAGTGCGCGCCCTTGTGCTCACAAGCCAGGCGGAAGGAGGCGCCAACGTCATATCCGAGGCCGTCGCCTGCGCGGTCCCGGTCCTTAGCTCGCGCATCCCAGGCTCCACGGGAATCCTCGGATCCGACTATCCCGGCTATTTCGAAGTGGGCGATGCGGAGGGTTTGGCCACCCTTTTGGCCCGCGCCGAGGACAAGCCTTCTTTCCTCGCCGACCTTCGCCGGCGCGTGCGGTCTCTTTCTTCCCTGGTCTCGCCCGCACGGGAGCGCGACAGCTGGAGACGCCTCCTCCGCGACCTCTCGCGACTCGATACTCCAGGTATGTGCTAGGCTCCCGCGGGTGTCGACGAGAAGACCAAGCATCGTGCGCGCGCGGCCACGAGCCGACCCGGCATCCCAGATGGCCGAGGAGATCCGGGCCGGGCTCTTGGAGCCCCTCCCCTCGCTCCCCTGCAAGTACTTTTATGACGACCGGGGAAGCGAGCTGTTCGACGACATCACGCGGGTGCCCGAGTACTACCAGACCCGGACCGAGGAGCGGATCCTGGAGAGGATCGCCGCCGACGTCATCCGCCGCACGCAGCCCCGGGAATTGGTAGAGCTGGGCGCGGGCCTGGGACGGAAGATCCGCCTGCTCGTCGACGCGGCACCGGGGGTGGCCGACGGCGGCCGCCTGGTCCTGTTCGACGTGAACGAGACTTGCCTCGAACAGGCGGGCGCTCGGCTCCTCGGTGAGTACCCAGCTCTCGCGGTTACGGGGATAGTGGGCGATTTCGGCTCCGCGGACCTGGACCTTCTCGGCCCTGGAAAGAGTCGCCTCGCCGTGTTCTTCGCGGGGACCATCGGCAACCTCCACCCCTCCGAGGTCCCGCCATTCTTGGGGCGTCTAGCCCGGTGTCTCGGGCCAGGGGATGCGTTCCTCGTGGGCGTCGACCTGGTGAAGGACGAGGCGCGCCTGAACGCCGCGTATAACGACGCCGCCGGCGTCACCGCCGAGTTCAACCGGAACATCTTGCGCGTGGTCAATCAGAAGCTCGACGGCGATTTCGATCCCGCGGCCTTCGACCACGTGGCGTTCTACGACCCGGAACGGGCTTTGGTCGAGATGCGGCTGAGGGCCCGCCGGGCCCTCGACGTTCGCATCAAGAAAGCCGGCCTGCAGCTCCACTATGAGCCGGGCGACGAGATCCGCACCGAGATCAGCTGCAAGTACACACGCCCGTCTTTCGAGGCCATGCTCCCGGGAACGGGCCTCACGCCCGAGCAGTGGTACACCGACGAGGGGCAATTGTTCGCCCTCGTCTTGCTTCGATCCGCAAGGTAGGGCTCAGCGATCTCATTCGGCTCACCGAAATGGAGCCTCCCGCCTGAACTTCAACGTGACGAGCTCTCCAGCTCGATCTCGGTAGGTCGCAGTAGCCTCACTCGAAATGCTCCATCACCCATCGGAGTCGGCGTCCTCGACGTGCCGTTCACGCTTCCCGCGGCGTCCCCCAAACGTCGGCGGGGGTCTCGACGCTCCACGTGCTTAACGTCCGGCCCTCCTGGCCGTAGCGCCCGTCATGTGGGCGAGTCAGAGTGCCACGGGACCACGAGCCGACGCCGGTGCTTCCCATCTAAGCCTAGCCACGCCAAGTACTTCAGAAGGTGCGGCGTTCCGGGGGACTCGCGAGCTGGGTCAGAACTGGTTCGGGCATCCTTTCTCGAGGGACCGGCCCCATAAAATGACACTTGACAATGTGACAGTGACTGTCTATATTCGGACGAGATGGACGAGCGCTTCGGGATCGAGAACCTGGCCGAGCTCGGAGGAGTGACGCGCCGCACCATCCGCTACTACGTGCAGGAGCGGCTGCTTCCGCCGCCGCTTGGCGTGGGCCGCGGACGACACTACGGCCCGGTGCACTTGGAGCGCCTCCTCTTCGTCAAGTCCCTTCAAGAGGAGGGACTGCCTCTTGCGGAAATCCGGCGGCGGGTCCTGGAGCCGAACTCAGCGGAAGAGGCCTCGGACCTGTCCCGGATCTCTCGAGCGTCGTGGACGCGGCTCACGCTCCTCCCCGGCGTGGAGCTGCACGTCGCGGGCGACGTCCGGCTGCCGCCGCCTTCGAAGCTCGGGGAGCTGTCTGAGTGGTGCCGGCGGCACTTCCGCCGGAAGGAGGACGTTGATGGCAACGACTGAGGCGCGTCCGGCGCCGCCCCGGGCCGGCCTTCTCGCGGCCGGCCAGCCCGTTCCGCTGCTTGGTGTCAACGTGGAGGCGGAGGTCAGGGACTTCGCGTCGCGGGTAGTCATGACCCAGCGTTACCGCAATGCCCAGAGCCAGCCCATCGAAGCGGTCTACGTGTTCCCAGTAGAGGAGGGCGCCGCCGTCTCCGGCTTCGAGGCCATCATCGACGGCGTCCACGTGGTTGGCCAGGTCCGAGAGCGGGAGAAGGCGTTCGAGGAGTATGACGAAGCGTTGACCGCCGGCCATGGGGCCTATCTGCTTGACCAAGAGCGGGCGGACGTCTTCACCGCAAGCATCGGTAACCTGCCCCCGGGCAAGGAGGTGCTCGTCCGCATCACCTATGTGGCGGAACTCTCCCTGGAAGGCGACGATCTCCGTTTCGCCCTTCCGACGACGGTATCTCCGCGCTACGCGCCCGCGGAGGACTCCAAGGGCGTAGGACAGCCCCCGTCAGAAGCCCTCAACCCGCCCCGGGACTGGCAGGTCCCCTACGGCCTCGACGTTACGGTGAGGATCGAGATGCCATCGCCCATCCGCGCCGTCGAGTCACCCTCACACCCCGTCCGCGTTGAGCTGGACGGGTCGAAGGCGATGGTCAAGCTGGGCGGGCGCGAGACGGCTCTGGACCGCGACTTCGTGCTCAAGGTCAAGCTGGCCGAGGCGCATGTCCCCCGCGCCTGGCTCGAGACGGACCCTCGCGGCCGGCGGGCGGCGCTTGTCGTCTTCCAGCCGCGCTTCAACGCCGAGGAGTCGCCCTGCGAGCTCATCCTGCTCGTGGACCGGTCCGGCTCGATGCAGGGAACCTCGATCGCGGAGGCACGCAATGCCCTCCAGCTCTGCCTGCGCAGCCTGACCGAGGGGACACGGTTCAATATCGTGGGATTCGGCAGCACTTTTGAGATGCTCTTCCCCGAGAGCCGGGCTTATGACGAACGGAGCCTAAAGGAGGCGAGCAAGCACGTCGACAACATGGAGGCCAGCATGGGCGGGACCGAGATCCTGGCCTCCTTAGAAGCGATCTTGCAAAAGCCCCCTCTGCCAGGCGTTCCCCGGCAGGTGTTCGTGCTCACGGACGGCCAGGTCACCAACACCGGCGCCGTCATCAAACTCGTGCGCAAGCACTCGGACACCACGCGGGTGTTTGCGTTCGGCATCGGCGCTGGCGCCTCCCATCACCTCGTCCGCGGCCTCGTGCACGCGGGTAGCGGCGCCGCCGAGTTCATAGCGCCCGGCGAGCGGATCGAGGGCAAGGTGCTGCGACAGCTCAGCAAGGCGCTGGCCCCCGCCTTGACCGAGGTGAAGCTCGACTGGGGCGGCCTGCGGGTAAAGCAGGCGCCCTTCCATGTCCCTCCTGTCTTCGCGGGCGGCCGCGTGCTCGTTTACGGACTGGTCGAGGACGGTACACCCCGCGAGGTCACGCTGTCTGCGCGTGGACCGAGCGGCCCCGTCTCGTTTAGGGTCCCTCTGACCGGGCCGGGCAGCGCCGGCACGCTGATCGCCACCCTGGCCGCGCGCACGATGATTCGGGACCTCGAGGAGGGATCGAGTCCGCTCCACGACCGCCATGGCTCGCTCCAAGAGCGGGGCCAAACGAACGGCGTCAAGACCGAGATGGTCCGGCTGGGAACGGAGTACGAACTGTGCTCCGCCCACACCTCCTTCGTAGCCATCGAGAAACGTGATACGCCGGTGGCGGGCGAGGCGCAGCTCCGGCGGATACCGATCGCGCTCACCTCGGGCTGGGGAGGTGTCGACCGGGCGTCGATCATGCGAGGGTCGGCCATGATAGGGTCGGCCTCGATCACGGGTGCCGAGGAGGGTGCGACGGTGTACTTTGGGTCGGCGCCACGAATGAACGCTCGCGCGCGTCCTGGTACGGTCCTCTTGAGCCGGGCGCCGGCGCCCACGCGCAAGAGCGGCTTCCTGTCGAAGCTGTTCGCGCTCTGGCGCGAGGGCAGAGGGGTCTCGGGAGACGAAGCGGCCACGCTTCGTCCCACATCCTCGCGCGCGCTCGATCGGCTCGTGACCTTACAGCGCGCGGACGGAGCCTGGGACCTCACCGACGAGCTTGCTAAGGTGCTTGGCGTGCCGCTGCACGAGCTCGAGAAGAAGCTGCGTGGCCAGAGGGACCCTGACCACCGCCGCGCCCTCGGAACCGCGCTGGCCCTGCTCTGGCTGGAGAGCAACGCGGATGACGCGGAAACCGAATGGGCCCTGCTCGCAAAGAAGGCGCGGAAATGGCTGGAGAGGTGCCCCGTCCATCCCGCCAACGGCAACAGTTGGCTGGAAGCGGCCGCAGTCCAGAGTCCTTGAGCCTTCGCGCCGAAGGCGCTCGCGAAGAGTTAGGCAGTCGGTTGAAACCGGTTCTCTCCGCTACCTCCTTGACATTTGGCTGGTCTTGGACTATCTCTTGAGGTGGTGAAGAGCATGCGCGGCGCGTGTTGTTGTCGGGCCCGGGTCGCCCCCGGCCACGGTCGCCCTGCGCTCATCACATTGACACCCTAAAAAGCCCGACAGCGCGAACGACCAGACGGCCCGGTGGCGAAAAGCCCCGGGCCGTTTTGTTTTTGCCTCGACCGTGAGGCCGGAAAGAGGCGTGAATTGGGAACCGAGACGGTTGGGTCCGTGGCCGTGAACGGCGCGTCGCTGGAGACCCACGCCCAGGCACTAGAAGGGCGTCCACCGGCCGAGATTCTCGCCTGGGCGGTCGAAAACCTCGCCCCCGTCACCTTTACCACCGGCTTCGGTCCCGAAGGCTGCGTTCTCATCCATCTGATTGGAGGAAACCGACTTCCGGTCAATCTTCTAACCCTCGACACCGGCCTCCTTTTTCCCGAGACCCAAGCGCTCTGGCGACAGCTCGAGGACCGATACGGCGTCACCATCCGCGCTGTGAAACCAGCCCAGACCGTCGAGGAGCAGGCCCGGCAGTTCGGCGACCGCCTCTGGGAGCGCGACCCTGACCGCTGCTGCGAGCTGCGCAAGGTCGCACCCCTGCGAGCGGCCCTGGCCGGCTCCCGGGCCTGGGTGAGCGCGATCCGCAGGGACCAGACGCCAGGACGATCCTCCGCTCGCGTCCTGGAGTGGGACGAGCGGTTCGGCTTGGCCAAGGTCAACCCGCTCGCAGCCTGGAGCGCCGCCGACGTCCGGGCGTACATCCGGGAGCACAACGTTCCCGTGAACCCGCTCCACGAGCGGGGCTACCCGAGCATCGGTTGCGTGCCCTGCACCACCCCGGCCCTTGCCGGGGAGGATCCGCGGGCCGGCCGCTGGCGGGGTCGCGGGAAGACGGAATGCGGGCTTCACGTCGCCCCCCGGAAACTCGTCGTTAACCCGAAACCCGAACGGGAGAGTGCAAAGATGTCCCCACTCGTTGCGCCGCACGGCGGCGCCCTCGTCGACCGGTTCGTCCCCCCTTCTGAAGAATGGGCCCTAGGGGAGCGGGCCCAGGCCCTTCCGGCCCTAACCCTCGACGCGCGGGAACTGGCCGACCTCGAGCTGATCGCCACCGGGGCGGCCAGCCCCCTCGAGGGCTTCCTGGGATCGGCCGACTACACGAGCGTGCTCGAGCGGATGCGGCTCGCCGACGGCACGGTGTGGCCGCTGCCTCTGACCCTGGCCGTGGACGACAAGGTGGCCTCCCGCCTGCGGCCGGGGATCGAGGCCGCACTCCGCGACGGCAGGGGCCGGCTCTGGGGCCTCCTCGAGGTCAGCGAGGTCTTCGAGCGGGATCCCCACCACGAGGCACGGATGGTCTACGGGACCGAAGACCCCGCCCATCCCGGCGTGGCCTATCTCCTCGCGCGCCCACGCTCCTTGGCCGCGGGTCGTCTCCACGCGCTGCCGCTGCCCCCCGACCTCCCTTTCGCCGCCCACCGGCTCACGCCCCGGCAGCTCCGGGAAGAGATCCTGGCGCGGGGCTGGCGCCGCGTGGCGGGGTTCCAGACCCGCAACCCCATCCACCGCGCCCACGAGCACCTGACTAAGCTCGCCCTGGAGTTCACGGACGGCCTCGTCATTCACCCTCTGGTCGGCGAGACCAAGAACGACGACGTGCCCGCGGCCGTCCGCTTCCGCGCCTACGAGGTCTTGGTTGAGAAGTACTACCCCAAGAAGCGGACGCTCCTCGCCGTCTTCCCCGCCGCCATGCGCTACGCAGGCCCCCGGGAGGCGCTCTTCCACGCCCTGGTGCGGAAGAACTACGGCATCACGGACCTGATCGTGGGCCGCGACCATGCCGGGGTGGGCAAGTTCTACGGTCCCTTCGAGTCGCAGGAAATCTTCGACCGCTTCGATGCCGTGGAGCTGGGCGTCCGCCCCTTGAAGCTGGAGCCCACGTTTTTCTGCCAGGCGTGCGACACCGTCGCCTCGCTTCGGACCTGCCCCCACGAGGCCTCCTCGCGCCTTGAGCTGTCGGGGACGAAAGTGCGAGAGCTGCTTCGAAGCGGGCGTCCCCTGCCCCCCGAGTTCACCCGTCCCGAGGTGGCGGAGATCCTCCGCGCGCACTACGCGGACAAGGGAAATGGCCTCGGCCGCGGATTCATCCTCTGGTTTACGGGCCTGTCCGGATCCGGCAAGAGCACACTCGCCTCCGCTCTCCGGAATCGGCTGCGCTCGCGCCGGCCGGTGGAGATCCTGGACGGGGATGAGGTCCGGACCTACCTATCCAAAGGCCTGGGTTTTTCGAGGGAGGATCGCGACACCAACATCCGCCGCATCGGTTACGTAGCCCGCATCCTCGGCCGCAACGGGGTGGTGGCAATCACCGCCGCGATCTCGCCCTATCGCGAGACACGGGAGGAGGTGCGCCGGCTCGCCGCCGCGGAGGACGTGCCCTTCGTCGAGGTCTTCGCCCACGCTGAGCTCGCGGCCCTCATTCAGCGGGACGTGAAGGGGCTCTACGAGAAGGCCCTGGCCGGAGAGATCTCCCATTTCACGGGAATCTCCGATCCCTACGAGCCGCCCGTCGACCCCGACCTGGTCGTCCGCAGCGACAACGAGTCGGTGGAGGAGAGTGTCGAGCGGATCCTGGCCGCCCTCCACGGGCGCGGCCTCCTGGAAGCGGCGGTGCCGCAGGCGGTGGCGTCGTGAGCGACCCTGTCTTTCCGGTCTTCCTGCGCCTCGCGGGCCGAAAGGTACTGGTGGTCGGGGGCGGGACGGTGGCGGCCTCCAAGCTCCGCGGGCTGCAGAAGGCCAGCGCCCGGGTCACGGTCGTGGCCCCGGAGATCCGTCCCGAGATCGAAGAAGCCGGGGTCCGCCTGCTGCGTCGGCGCTTCCGGCCGAAGGACCTGACGGGCGCCTGGCTCGTGGTCGCCGCCGCCACCCCCGAGGTGAACCGGCGCGTCGCCGACGCGGCGGATGCGCGACAGGTCTTCGTCAATGCCGTGGACGACCCGGGGAGCGCCAGCGCCTACCTGGGAGGGGTCTTCCACCGAGCGGGGGTCACCGTCTCCATCTCCACCGGGGGCGAGGCCCCCGCTTTGGCGGGCCTGCTGCGCCAGGGGTTGGAAGAACTCGTCCCCGAGGAGGTCGGTGATTGGCTTGAGCAGGCGCGGACCCTCCGGCGTGAGTGGCGGGCGAAGCACACTCCCATGGCGGGCCGGCGCCCCCTCCTGCTCGAGGCGCTCAACCGGCTCTATGGCGAAGGGGGCAACGCTCGCGTCGCCGGCGCCCAGCCGGGGCTGAGGCCGTGAGCGGCTTCGTCTCCCTGGTCGGAGCGGGCCCGGGTGATCCCGAACTGTTGACGCGCCGGGCCGCTCTCCGCCTGGCCCAGGCGGAGCTCATCCTCTACGACGCCCTCGTGACCCCCGAGATCCTGGCCCTCGCTCCCCACGCCCAGCGTTTCTTCGTGGGAAAGCGAGCCCACCGTCCGGCCGTCCACCAGGACACGATCCATCGCTTGATGATCCGGGCCGCGCGCCGGGGGCGACGGGTGGTACGCCTCAAGGGCGGGGACCCGTTTCTGCTGGGTCGAGGGGGCGAGGAGGCCCTGGCCCTGGCCGACGCCGGCATCCCTTACGAGGTCGTGCCCGGCCTCAGCTCCGCCCTGGCGGCCCCCGCTCTGGCCGGGATCCCCGTCACGCACCGGGGACTCTCCTCCGCGCTCGCGGTGGTGTCCGGGCACGAAGAGGCCGCCTGGCGGCCAATCCTCGAAAGCTTGCCGCCCGGATCCCTCACCGTGGTCATCCTCATGGGCATGGCCAACCGGGCCGCGCTCTCGGCGTTCCTGCTGGGCCGCGGCTGGGCTCCCCGCACGCCGGCCGCGATCGTTCTCGCCGCCGCGACGCCTCAGGCCTTCACCTGGATCGGCGCCCTGGAGTCGCTGGGAAGCGTCTCCTTGCCCGTCGATCGACGGCACGCCCCCGGGGTCCTCGTGGTCGGTGAAACCGTGTCTGTAGCCTCGGCCTTGGCTGCGTCTCCGGACGTGGCGAGGCCCGCAGCGGCCGCCGGCGGTCGACGGCAGGGAGGGTGAGATGGCAGCCATAGACGATCCCCGGACCTTGGGACGCGCTTCACTGTCCTTTGCCAGCAGCGCCGACATCGAAGAGTTCGTGGCTACCCTCGAGCGGTTCGAGGCGGGGGAAATGACCCCGGACCAATGGAGGGCCTTCCGCCTGGTGCGCGGAACCTACGGCCAGCGGCAGACCGCGGACGCCCAGATGCTGCGGGTGAAGATCCCCCAAGGAATTCTGAGCGCGGAGCAGCTTTACGCCCTGGCCGACGTGGCCGATTCCTACTCCCGCGGCTACGGCCACATCACCACTCGCCAGAACCTCCAGTTTCATTTCATGAAGCTGCACGACGTCGAGTCCGCCATGCGACGGCTGGCGGCGGCAGGGTTGACGACCCGCGAGGCCTGCGGGAACTCCGTCCGCAACATCACCGCTTGTCCTTACGCGGGTGTCGCCCCCTATGAAGCGTTCGACGTCACTCCCTATGCGGAGGCGATGACTCGTCATCTGCTCCGGCATCCCCTGAGCTCATCGCTCCCCCGCAAGTTCAAGATCGCCTGGGAAGGCTGCGCCCAAGACCACGCCCTGACCCCCATCCACGACATCGGCTGGCGGGCACGCATCGAGATAAGGGACGGCCTGCCGCGCCGCGGATTCCGGGTCACGGCGGGGGGAGGAACCGCCATCCTCTGCACCTCGGGCTCGGTGCTCTTCGATTTCCTGCCCGCGGGCGAAGTCCTGAACGTGGCCGAGGCCCTGCTTCGCGTCTTTCATCGCCTGGGCGACTTCAAGCACAAGCAGCGGAACCGCATGAAGTTCCTGATTCGGGAGCTGGGCTGGGATCGCTGGCGGCAGGAGTTCGACGAGACCCTGGCCGGATTTCGTCGGGAGGGAGGCGCGCGGCTTCCCTTCGATCCAGACGCGCCGCCCGTCGAGGAGGCGCCCTCCGGAGAGCGAGCGGGCGTCCCGTCATTGGACAGCACCGCCGACCGGGTGGCGGCCTCCGTGATCAAGGGGCCCGGCATCACGCCGAGCCTGCGGCCGTTCCTCCCGGTCATGAATGGCGACTTCACCCATTGGGCCCGCACGAACACGCGGCCGCAGAAACAGCCCGGCTACGTCCTCGTGACCGCCACCGTTCCCCTGGGCGACATCACCGGGCAGCAGATGCGAGTGCTGGGCGACCTCGCCCTGGCCTACGGCGACGGGACGCTGCGGGTCACGAGTGAGCAGGACCTGCTCCTGCGCTGGGTGCGGGCGAAGGAGGTGTCGTCCCTCTATCGCCAACTGGCGGTGGCGGGTCTCGGCCTCCCCGACGCCAACACCATTGCCGACGTGACGAGCTGCCCGGGAGCCGAGTCCTGCCGGCTGGCCGTGACGCAGTCGCGCGGGCTGGGCCGCCTTCTTGGCGACCACTTGCGGGCGCGCCCCGAGCTGGTGGCGCTCGCCGGTGACCTGCCGATCAAGATCAGCGGGTGCCCGAACGGCTGCGGCCGCCACCACGTGGCCGGCATCGGCTTCCAAGGGAGCGTCCGCAAGGTCGGAGACCGGGTCGTGCCGCAGTACTTCGTCATGGTGGGCGGAGGGGTAGACGATGGCGGGGCCCGCTTCGGCCGCTTGGCCGCCAAGATTCCGGTTCGGCGGGCCCCGGAGGCGGTGGAACGGCTTCTCGCCCTATTCCAGGCCGAGCGCGCGAAAGGGGAGACGGCGGACGCGTACTTCCAGCGCGTCGACCTCGAGCGGGCAAGAGCCGTCCTGGCCGACCTAGTGGCGTTGAGCCCCGGGGAGGTCCGCGCCGCCGACTACGTGGACCTGGGTGAGGACTCGGAGTTCAAGATGGAGGTCATGGAGGGTGAATGCAGCGCCTGACGCAGGCTCTCGGGCCCAAGCGATCGTGCGGCGGGCATCCATTGTCGAGAGCTCGGGCGTAGATACCGCCAAGGTCAAGCCATCAGGGTGAGGGCCAGAAGCTCTCTAGAGACACAGACCGAACCGGGTTTGGAGCACCGCAGCTCCGACCTCACGAGGACCGCTGGGACGCCACGGTGCGGGCACGGGAGCTTCTCCGGCCAGGGCCGCGTGTACGCCAGCTGCCGAGCCAGGCGTTGCAGGAGAGCGCTCCGCTCCCGCTGGTCCTCCAGAAGCTCCCCCCACCCACCGGACGAGCCTCCCGTGGTCGGCGGCCGCCATTCGGTCTAGGATCTGCCGCGCCTCTTCGTCCGAGAGCACGACTTAGATACAGCAAAAGTTAAGACGCTGCCTGCAACCCGCCACAAACCATTGATACAACTGATTATCATTGGTACCCCGGACCTGCCCTAGAGGTTCTTCTGAGCGGCTTTGAGGCTTTACAAAGGGATTCGCCCATAGCCTGAGCCTCATCCCGTAACGAGACCGGGATGGACTCCCAAGCCAAGCGAGGCATCGAGCACAGCGCCGTGAAGGATGCGGCCTTGCGGACTGCAGAGGAAGCAAGCTAACTCGGCGATCTCGGCGGGCTGAGCGAGCCGGTGCTTCGGTAGCCGCTCGAGAAAGGCTCGCCGCGTGTCGGGCGCCATCGCGGAGAGCGTGCTGGCCTCGAGCATCGGTGTTTCCGTCGCACCCGGGCAGATCGCGAAGACGTCTACCGGCGAATGGGCGAGTTCGGCGGCCATCTGACGGGCGAGGAACGCCACCGCCGCCTTGCCCATGCCATCGGCGAGGCGAAAGCCCGCGAACTGCGTGATCCCGCCGAGCACCGAGCTGATGAACACGAGCTTGCCGAAGCCGCGGTCGAGCATAGAGGGGAGGACCGCCTGTGCGAGCCACAGCACGCCGGTCGCGTTGACTCGGATCAGGGCCTCGTCCTCATCGGCCCGGGCTTCGGCAGCGTACGCGGTAACGGTGGCGCTGCCGAGGCCGGCGTTGAAGATCGCGATGTCGGGATGGCGCGGTAGCTCCGCGAGCAACGCCTGGTGGCTGTTGCGTTCGCCCTGATCGAAGTGAAAGGCTTGCACGCGCCGATCAGACAGCGAAGCGATCAGATCTCGTGCCCGTGCTTCTCCGGTTCGATAGGTGAACGAGACCTCGAAGTCCTCTCGCACGAACCGCTCTACGAGGGCACGGCCAATTCCGCTGGAGCCGCCGGTGATCAATACGCTGTGTGCCACGTCGCGAGTATACGTCTACGGTGATTCAGGATCCTGGCTGACACTTCGTCCTGTGGCCGCTCGGCCGAGCGGTCTTCCTTGGACCTCTCCTGACCACCTTTCGTGTGATGCTTCGGAGTTGGGGAGGGACCCGCCCGGCCGGCCAGATCATCACAAGCTTACAACCTCCGCTGGCGAGTGACCTGAGGGCCTTTAATGGCGCCTCTTCGCCATCCGTCCTGAAGAGCTACGACGGTCAGTACTTGTACGCTACTTCAGTGAGGTCGCCTGGGCCGGATACCATGATGCAACGTAGCCCCTTGCTGGTGTGTCCGCGGTCACAGTGTGCCCCGTCACAGGCCGACCGATCCGGCTTTGACAAGCTCCCTTCTCCTGCCTAGGTTCGAATGGAGCATCGCGTCGCGCGGCGGCCGTCGAGGCCGCCCCGGCCCCGACCAGATCATTCGCCGGGGCGCGACCCGAGAGCTGAGGCAGCCCGTGTTTCACGGCGGGCTTTGACCAAGTCCAGGAAAAGGCAGTCCGGGGTTCAACTGCCTGTGCGACAGCTCTCTTGATGGGAGTACACATGAGATTCCTGAAAATGATGGGACCTACACTCGTCGTCGGCCTTGTACTCAGCGCAGCCGGAGCCTGGGCCACCCAGGCACCTTCTCCAACGACAGCAGGCGGGGTCGCAACTGCTGGCGCGGTCCCTGCGGATGACCAAGCCATCGCCGAGCTCAAGGAACACCACCGTCACCACCATCACGGTGGGGTCACGAAGTTCATCGCCATGAGCCTCGATACCCTGGGCGTGGACGATGCCAAGCGTCCCCAGATTGAGAAACTCCAGAGTGACCTCCACGCCCAGATGGTGCCTGCGCGGGAGGCGGAAAAGAACCTCCTGCTGACGCTGTCTGACGGCGTCGCCGCCGGCACCGTGGATACGGCCAAGGTGGATGCGGCCATCGCGAAGCTGACCACGGCCGCGGACGCCGTACACGAGGCCAGTCTCGACACCCTAAACAAGCTTCACGCGATCTTGTCCCCGACCGAGCGCGCGGCCCTCGTCGAGAAGGTCGAGGCCCACTGGGAGGTCTGGCGTCAGGTCAATCACGAGGCGGAGCCGGGCGGGCGGGAAAAGGGCGGCCGGCTCGCGCAGCTCGCGGAAGAGGTGGGCCTCACGCCCGACCAGGTCAAGAAGATCTCGGCCGCCCTCCGCACCACGATGGCCGGACTCCACGGCAAGTTCGATCCCAAGAATGGGGAAGGGCACGTGCACGCGTTCGCCACCGCGTTCGCCGGGGACTCGTTCGATGCGAAGACGGTGACGTCGAACGCGAATGGCCACCTCGCGAGCCACGGCGCGACGCGAATGGCGCTCTTCTATGAGAGCGTGACTCCCCTGCTGACGCCGGAGCAGCGCACGAAGCTCGCCGGGCACCTGAAGGAGCACGCGAGTTACCAATTAGCCCCCTCCGGAAAGTGAGGATCCGATGAAGCGAAGCTTTGCGCCGATCTTGACGGGCGTCGTGGTCGCGTCTTGCATGTGGGCCGCGCCGGCCAGAGCGGGCATTGACATTCAGATCTTCCCGCCCGCCGCGTTCATCGCCACGGCCGCTCCCGTATACTTCCAGGGCCACGCCGCGTACTGGTACGGGGGCCATTGGCACTATCGGGAGGGACGGGAGTGGCGGACCTACAGTGAGGAGCCCCGCTATCTTCACGAGTACCGGGCCCACCATGAGCCGGAGCGCCACTATTACGGACGTGAGTCTGAGCACCACTACCACGAACGAGAGCGCCGGTAGGAAACCACCAACCTACGGTCGTGAAGAAGTAGCGGTTCTTACCGGCTGAGTGGCGCGAGGCACGCAGTTGTTCGTGGTTGGCGCCGTGCACTCAAATGGTGGAGTCTCACATCGTGGATTCGAGGAATGCGGGGCGGACCCGTTGGTCCGCCCTTTCGCGCCCACTGCCTCCGGGGGCAGTTCTGGGGCAAGCTGGCAGACCGGGAGGCGACCTATGAAAGCTGCGGGAAGACTAGGGATGATCGTGCTCGGGATCTACTTGATTGCCGTCGGGTTGATGCCCTACCTGTCCTCTCTCCACTCGCTTTCGCCGCTCCTCTCCCTGGCGGCCATTGGCGCCGGGATTCTCATACTTCTCGGACGCTGAGACGCCGGTCCTCGCCTGACCGGTTCGGGGGGTAGTCTCGCCCTCGTGACCCGCCCTCAATCCCTTCCACCCGGCGGTGCGGAGCTGCGTGCTGCCAACCGCTCGAGCAGGCCATTAGGCAGCACTCGCATAGGTAGCCACGACGAGCGGTAAGTTGAAGGACGCGTGTAAGACAATCGCGGGCAGGCGATCACGCGCGATCCGCGCAACCAGTGTGGCACCTCCGAGAAGTGCAACAGCCACCACTGCCGGACC
Source organism: Vicinamibacteria bacterium (assembly GCA_035570235.1). NCBI lineage: Bacteria > Pseudomonadati > Acidobacteriota > Vicinamibacteria > Vicinamibacteria bacterium. Next base: position 15,328 of record DATMML010000053.1, read on the forward strand.
GTGGGCGACAACCTCGGAGAAATCCTGATTGCCTCGAGGTCGCGCCAATACGAAACTGTGATCGCGAGTGCCAAACACGGGCGACCCTTGTCACCGGCCAAGTGTGAGGCATGCATAATGCAGCCTTTCTGCAACCGCCAAGACGTTCATGGCCTCAGCTTGAGAGGTCTTACGCGACCGTCCCAGCCCCGGCGCCGCAGCGAACAGCCGAGGAGCTCGTTAAGAGCTTTGTCGTACTCGAAGACGTTGCTGTACTCGTGTTCTTCCATCACGTCCAAGCGGCAGTTGTGACCGCGCCCTGGAGGCGGAGGCGCCTCGCCGGCTTCGGTAGGTGACGTCCAGTCGCCCCTTCGTATCGCTCGCCAGTCAAATACGAATCGACGTCTTGGAAGTACAGCCCCGGCTCATCCGCGTCCAGATTACGACCGATGAACACCAGGGGCACAAGCTCAGGGATAACGGCGTCTTCGTCAAGGACGCTCACACGGAAGTAGACCCGGCCAACAAC